>JAKSBP010000068.1 GCA_022361035.1 Clostridia bacterium | reverse complement strand
ATTGACTATAGATGTGTGATAGAGAATATTAACGTACTCAATCAGCCACTGAAAATCCTTTAGGCTCATGCTATAAATCTGTTTCATAGATAGATAGTAGAAGGTAAAACAGATTTATAAAAATCGCTGGGAAGGAAACCTCAGAGTCTGCTTTCGTTTTTTAAGTTTGTAAGTCACACATCTATATAGAGATTGAAAATAAAAACTTTTTATATAAGGGGTATAGAGAAATGGGGAATAAGGAAGCTTTTTATAATTTAACACATCCTCAGAAAAGGATATGGTATATAGAGAAGATATATTCTGGCTATCCAGTGAATAATATAGGGGGATGCCTAAAAATAAATGGTACTGTTAATTTTGAAGTACTAGCTAAATCAATAGACGAGGTGATAAAAAGCAACAATGGAATGAGGCTTAGGTTTTTTGAAAAGCAAGGAGAGGCTTATCAGTATATAACGGATTACAAAGAAGAGAAGGTAGATTATCATGATTTTAGCACTTATAAAAATCCATACAATGAGTTTAAAAACTGGCTAAATAGTATTTTTCAGCATCCCTTTATTCTTAAAGACAGTCCCCTATACTACTTTGCTATGTATAAGATAAATGAGGATGAATGTGGACTTTTATTGAAGATTCATCATATAATTGCCGATGGATGGTCGATTTACTATCTAATTCAGAAGCAGGTTTGTGGGGTATATACTAAAATATTAAATTCTAAGGAGATAAGTTGTAATAAAGCCTACTCTTATATAGATTACATAAATAAAGAAAATAAATATATGGAGTCTGATAGGTTTAAAGACAATAAAAAATATTGGCTTGATAGACTTAAAGATATTCCAGAGGAATCCTTATACAAAAGCTCAGATAATGTCAAAGGAAAGAGATTGAACTTCAATATTGATATGAATAAATCAATTCAGATAAGAAAATACTTGAAAAATACAAAATATTCATTAAATGAGTTTTTCACAGCAGTTTTACTAATATATTTGAGTAAGACTATGGGAAATGAGGATATAACCATAGGTGTACCTGTATTAAACAGAGGTGGAACAAAGGATAAGAATACAATAGGCATGTTTACCAGTACTATGCCACTAAGACTTAAGTTTAACGCTGGTTTGACTATCAATGAGTTTATAAATCACATTAGATTAGAGTTTATGCAGGGATTCCGTAATCAAAAATATCCATATAACTTGATGATGAGTGACTTGGAAATAGCTAAAAAAGGTTTCGATAGCCTGTTTAAGGTTAGCCTTAATTATTATAATGTAAATAAATCAGATAACATAGGGGAAATGACAACGGAGTTTCAAGAATGTTATAGTGGATATCAAAGTTATTCTTTGCAGATTGTTATTAAGGAATGGAGCGATAATGATAGTATTACCTTGAGTTTTGATTATAGAATAGGTGATTATTCAAATAAAGATATTTCAAATATGAATAGATTCTTTCATAATATAATAGATCAAATAATAGTGGACGATGTAAAACAGATTCAAGACATCAAACTACTAACTCCTAAAGAGATTAACTACAGTATTTACACTATGAATTCAACGAAGGCCTATTACCCTAAAAATAAAACTATTCATCAACTGTTTGAAGAACAAGTCATAAAAACCCCCTATAAAATTGCTCTAATTAATGGTGAAAAGAATTTGACCTATAGGGAATTAAATGAAAAAGTGAATAGTGTTGCTGGTTATTTAAGGGGAAAGGATATAGAGTCTGGTAAGATTGTAGGACTTATTGGAACCCATTCCTTTGAACTTATAATAGGAATTTTAGGTGTAATAAAGGCTGGAGGAGCATATCTTCCTATAGATTTAAATTATCCAGTAGAAAGAATAAATTATATGCTAAGGGATTCTAAGGCACATATATTATTAACTAATATAGAAATAGATAATGAAATTAAATTTAATGGAGAAATAGTATATTTAAAAGATAAAAAAATATATGAAGAAAATAAGGAAAACTTAACTAAAACTAGTAGTCCCCAAGATTTAGCTTACATCATATACACCTCGGGTTCAACCGGTAAGCCAAAGGGAGTTATGATTGAACATGGAAGCCTTGTTAACTACATATGGTGGTCTAAAGAAAATTATGTAAAGGAAGATGAAATATTTGCACTTTATTCATCTATAGCCTTTGACCTTACTGTTACTTCAATATATACGCCATTAATTTCAGGAAATGCCATAGCAGTATATCATTATAATGAAGATGAGTTTATACTACATAAAATATTAAGGGAAAACAGTGCTACAATAGTAAAATTAACTCCCTCCCACCTCAGTCTTATAAAAGACTTTGACAATAGGAATTCTACAATAAGAAAATTTGTGGTAGGTGGAGAAAATCTAAAGACAAGGTTAGCAAAGGATATATATGAAAGCTTTGGAGGGAATATAGAAATATTCAATGAATATGGCCCTACAGAGGCTACTGTAGGTTGCATGATATATAAATACAGCCCTAAAAACCTAGGGGTTTCAGTTCCGATAGGGAAACCAGCTAATAATACACAAATTTATATATTAGATAAATTTTTAAATATACTTCCAGAGAGAGTAGAAGGAGAAATATACATTTCTGGAGACTGTTTAGCCAGGGGATATCTAAACAATGAAAAGATGACAAATGAGGTATTTATAGAGAATCCATTTATAGAGGGACAGGTAATGTACCGAACAGGAGACATGGCAAAATATTTGGAGGATGGAAATATTGAATACTGTTGTCGAAGGGACAATCAGATAAAGATAAGAGGACATCGTATAGAGCTAGGAGAGATTGAGGCTTGCTTACTACAGAATGAGAAAATCAAAGATGCAGTAGTTACAATGAAAGGAAAGGGTAAAGAGAGTAATCTAATATGTGCCTACATAATAGGTAGTAAAGACATCACACATATTGAGATAAAAAATTGGCTCTCAAAGCTTGTTCCCAAATACATGATACCATCAATATTCATATTTTTAGATGAGTTTCCTTTAACATCTAATGGCAAGGTTGATCTTCAGGCATTATCAGATATCCATCCCTATGGCAATGAGGAATTTATAGGCTGCAAAAACGAAATTGAAAAAGAATTAGTCCAAGTGATGAAGCAAATACTTATGGTAGAGATTATAAGCATGAATGATGACTTCTATAGGCTAGGAGGAGATTCAATAAAGGCTATACAAATATCATCTAAGCTAAAGGAGAAGGGATATAGTATAACATTAAGGGATATATTATCAAGCAACACAATAGAGGAGATAGCAGCCAGTATAGAAATAAGCAATATAAAAGAAGAGGCTTATCAAGGTCT
This sequence comes from Clostridia bacterium, assembly GCA_022361035.1. Lineage (GTDB taxonomy): Bacteria > Bacillota > Clostridia > Peptostreptococcales > Caminicellaceae > JAKSBP01. The sequence goes on along the minus strand of JAKSBP010000068.1, from coordinate 5,487 downwards.
ATGTGAAGGAGATATTGAAAAGACTCCTATTATAGAATGGTTTTTTGAGAAGAATTTTAACAATATAAATCATTGGAATCAATCGGTATTACTTAAATCAAATCAAAATATTAGTATCCAAGTAATAAAAAAAGGGCTAGAAAAAATTATTGAGCGTCATGACACATTAAGGTTGAATTATGACTTGGGGAGAAATAAATTGTTTTACAATAAAGAGCATTTGAATAAGGACTTGGGTATATATTTTTATGACCTGTCTAATTACTGCTACGAAAAACAGAAGAATAAAATCGGTGAGCTAGGATATAAAATTAAATCAAGCTTTGATATAGAAAGAGATTTATTGCTTAGAGCTTCTGTTTTCAAACTTGGAAAAGACGAACAAATGATTTTAATGACAGCCCATCATTTAGTTGTTGATGGTATTTCATGGAGAATTATTATAGAGGATTTTACTAATATAGTAACACAATTAATTAATAATCAAGAAATATCACTGCCGCCTAAAACCCATTCTTATAAAAAATGGGCTGAGAGCTTATTAGAATATAGTAAAGGTATAGTAACAGAAGAAAAAAGGTTTTGGCAGGAAGTGGATAGGATTCAAAGTAGTTTATATAACACAGAAGAAGGTTTAATCAGGGATTCAAATATAGTCTCTATCGATATTGAAGGAGTTTTAATTACTAGATTCAGAGAAAAAATTAGAGAGATATATAATATGGAGTTTAATGAAGGATTAATAATTGCACTCATTTTAACTATTAATAGCTATACCAGCCAAACTAATATAGTTATAGAGCTTGAAGGTCATGGTAGAGAAGATGTAAATAAAAATATTGATATTTCAAAAACGGTAGGGTGGTTTACCAGTATTTATCCAGCACAATTTGAAGTCCATTATAAGGAGCTTGGAAGAAATTTAAAATCCCTAAAGGACCAGTTAAGAGATATTCCAAATAAAGGCTTCAATTATAGCATTTTAAAATACCTTAAAAAAGAACTATCAGATGAACATAGGAAATACATAGGCTTTAATTACTTAGGAGATTTTGATAATATTATAAATACTGATTTATTTAAAGTATCAAGGTTGGACAGCGGATTAGATATTAGTGAAAATAACAATTTAACAAGTATTCTAGATATCAATGCAATGATTATAAATAGAAGGCTCAATATTTCAATAACATACAGCATAGATGTTTATGAAAAGAAGGAAGTAGAGAAATTTGTTAATATGTATATTGAGCAAATTGAAAATATATTAAACTATTGCTGTGAAAAAGAGAGTGTAGAGTTTACAGTATCAGACTTTGATGGAGTAGATATTTCTCAAGAGGATTTAGATAGTTTGTTTATGTAAAGTAATAATTAAGGCAGACTCATGGGGTTTGGATTTAATATAGATTCACTTAAGGTTTTTAAAGATAAAAGAGGATACATTATATACTCAGGACAGATAAGGGTCAATATTTAAAAAACGATTTTACATCTAATTATCCATGTATTTATGACCATGAGTATTAAATATTTTTTTCTATAAAGCTTAGTTTTTTAATGGAAAATAGAGTTAATATTTCTAAAAATGTAATCTAAAGGTTGACAATTCATTTAGATAATAGTAGAATTATAGAAAAAAATAGAATTTAATGGAATAATATATCAAAATATGAAATATTTATTTAACCTATTAAAGAATAAGTAACTATTGGTAAAGAGGAGCCTAAATTAGTCCAGCTAATTGATATTGAGGTTTAGGCATAGGTGAGAAAATGAGAATATATGGGATTTCAGATATTCACATTGATTATAGGGAGAATAAAAAATGGCTTAATAGCTTGTCTTGTTATGATTATACAAATGATGTAATTATCTTAGCCGGTGATATATCTGATGATTTAAGATTGATTGAACAAGCTTTTAAAGTCTTGTCAAACCGTTTCCTAGAAGTTTTTTATGTACCCGGAAACCACGACTTATGGGTACGCTTCGAGAAGAAAATAGACTCCTTTATTAAGTTTAAAGAAATAAAATTGCTTGCTAACTATTATAGAGTTCATATGAAGCCATATAGCTTTAAAGAACTATCCATCGTACCTTTATATTCTTGGTATGACTATACATTTGGTGAACCAAGTAAGGAGTTAATTAATAGCTGGACTGATTTTACTGCTTGTAAGTGGCCTTTTAACTATGATGTTAAAAGTGTAAATAATTACTTTAATTCAATTAATGATGAGTTTATTAAAGTAAGCAACAGAAAAATAATTTCATTTTCTCATTTTTTACCATCGATTGAGCTAATGCCATCTTTCATACCAAAGGATAAGAGGTTTATATATCCTGTGTTAGGAAGTACTTTACTGATGAAGTATATAAAGCAATTAGGTTCGTCTATACATATATATGGCCATAGTCACGTTAATGTACATATTGTAAAAGATAATGTTTTATATATTAATAATGCTTTTGGATACCCATATGAGACATCTATAACTGCAAAAAAGCTTAAATGCGTATATGAAATATGAAGGTATCTGAGATAGGAAAATGCAATTAATTATTATAAAAAAGTATTCTAAAGTCATAAATTAACCCATTAACTCTTGAAAAGTTAAAAGAAACCCTTAACTTATTTATATTATTATGTAGGTATTCAACAGATGTTTATTATAATCACCAATCCATTCTTTGTTTTTCAGGCACTGTTTTCTAAATATTACTTTGAATTGTATGAATTTTGAAATTATTTTCTAATTGGGCAGTATTAATTTACTTGTTAGAGATAAGGAATTTTATTTGAAAAATTAATTTAGAAGGCTAGAATAAGAAATTCTAGCTTATGTTTGTGGTTTGAAAAATTTCTATATATACAATGATTTTCTCCTATTTTAGCTATACGTGAAGAAAGTAATAAATATATTTTGGCTTAATTCTTAAATAAAAATTTTAAGTAGTCAATTTTTAATATAATTTTTCTAAAAAACTAAAAATTGCTACACAAATATGAAAAACATACAAAATGTAGAAAAATAAAAAAATAATGAATATATTGACAATTAATTTTAAAAATAGTAAAATTATAAAAGAAAAAATTGAATTTAATGTAATAAAATATCAAAATGTGTAATATTAACTTAATAATAAGTTGTGAAGTAAATCGAATTAAAGGACAAAGTCTGAAAGATATTAATCGTCGCTTGGTCGCGTTGATGTCTGATGATGACATAGGGAGTTAAAGAGATTTGTAGCATCAAAATAAAATGTGAAAGGGCGAAGCTATGCCTTAAAGGGGGAAAAATATGAGATGTGTAATTGGTTTGTATTTTTTGTACAAACGGGTAAAGAGGAAATAGTTTGTGACTATTTGAATAAGATGTCTAGTAATAAAGGCTCTATTGCATTTATTCCTCGAATACAGTTAATTTGTAAGAATTCAAAGCAGATTAGAAAAGAGCTTAAGCCTATGTTTCCAGGGTATGTGTTTTATAAAACAAAAGTAGATGCAGAAAGTTTTGTAAGTCAAATAATGCCGTTAGCTAGAAAATTTAAGCATATAATTAATTTACTTGGCAGGGAAAATATAAATTATATGTCTTTATGTGAAGAAGAAAAAAATTTTTTAATTAAATTTTGTGATAACCAGCATGTTGTTTGTGAGTCCTTAGGGTTCATAAAAGGTGATAGGATATTAGTGACTTCAGGACCATTAAAGGGAATAGAAAATGTTATAAAGAGGATTAATAGACATAAAAGACGTGCAGAGATAGAATGGGAGTTTTTGGGAGATGTAAGGCGTATTACTGTATCACTAGAAATAGTAAAAAAGGTGTGAAAAGATATTATGATTAAGGTAAGTAACTTTGGAAAAGATAAGAGAGTGTATAATAATCGGTGTAAACTTCTAAAATGATGTTGTACCGATTTCGAACTTTTTGATAAAAAAGTACTAAAACAAATGATGACGTAAGGAGAATGATTTATATAACAAATGTATTAGAAAGCTACAATAGACACATTAGAAAAGTAATAAATTCAAAATTGAGTATATAAATAATTTTGTATCTGGTTTTCATAAACCTTTTTTAACTTGAAAATTTGTCAAAGTTGAAATCCATTGATAAGTCAAACTTTGACAAATTTTTAAGTTTTAAAAGATATAGTAGTTATAGATTAGTGATTGAGAAAGTTAACTTACTACAGCAGCCACAGAGAATCCTTTAGGCTCATGCTATAAATCTGTTTTTAAATAGGTAATAGAAGGTAAAACAGATTTATAAAAATCGCTCAAAAGGAAACCTCAGAGTCTGCCTTCGTTTATTAAGTTTGTAAGTCACACATCTATAACAAGTTTATAGTAAATTAAAGTCAACTCTTAAATCACAAAATCACATGTATTTTTTTAAAATCTGTATTTTCAATAAATAAGTCACTTTTCAACATGCTTTATCCAGTTTGATGTATAAAAAAGTAGATTCTATACGAAGTTTAATGCCAGCCTTTATCCTACAAAATTATAAATGGAAATTATTAAGTAGTAGATATAGAAGTGAAATAAATAATAAATTATGAGATGGGAGTAGATTCATGTTAAGTACAACGGTAAAACCTTATAGTGGGGACTTGATTTTAAAAGGGATAGATAAGAATTATAATATAAGCTATAGCTTTTGCCATTATCAATTTATTCGAGATAACTGTACAATGGAATCTTATCTTCACATAGAAGAAATAAAACGTTATAACAATTTTCGTTACGACAAGAGGAAAAAAAGCTACTTGTTAGGTAGATATGCAGCGAAGGAGGCACTATGCCACCATACGGGTAAGAATAATCCCAATAATATCATCATTCAACAAGGAGTATTTGGACAGCCTATGATTCTGAGTAATCAGCTTCATAACTTACATGTTAGTATTACCCATTGTGACGAGGTAGGGGGAGCTATTATATTTCCAGAGGCTTGTCCAGTGGGTATGGACATAGAAAATATCCAAAAAGTATCAGAAAGTAGTTTCTTATTCCAAGTTACAGAATCGGAAGGGAGGTTAATACATCATCCTTATGGGTACAATCCATCTACCATAATGGCATTAATATGGTCAGCTAAGGAATGCCTATCTAAGATTTTGAGGACAGGACTCACTGTACCCTTTGAGCTATTAGAAATTAGCAAAATAATCTATAAAGATAGGTATTTTATTAGTTATTTTAAGAATTTCATCCAATATTGTACATATTCAATATGTTGTGGCGAATATATATTATCTATAACTTGCCCAACTAATACAGAACTATTGAGGATGGAAAAACTTTTAGAAATAGTGACATTGAATAGGATAGAAACTTAATAAATTCTATGATATTTTCCTACTAGGAATCGTAAGTATAATTAAAGGAGCCTGTGAGGTAATTCTCATGAAAAGTATACCAAATATTATATCCTTAACAAGGATATTACTATCTCTAATCTTGTTCTTAAT
>JAKSBP010000098.1 GCA_022361035.1 Clostridia bacterium | reverse complement strand
TTTTATACATAAAAATACCGTGCAAAGCACGGTATTGAGGCTGTTAACAAACTCCCAATTTCTGTGTTACTGCTGAAAATCTCTGGTGCTCACTTGCAGCAGAGCAAGCTGCGCTCCTCGATTTCAGCGTGCCTTGAACTTGGAAGTTTGTTAAAGCCTGTCATCTTGTTGACTTTGTCAACAATCTGAGAAGGTGGACTAATCCACCTTCTCATATTTTATCTATATCATCATCATATAGTCATACATGTTATAATCATATATTAGGTTATTCCTACGCTCCAATGCTTCATTTATTCTCTGATCATGTTCAGATCTTCTTCTCTCTATATTCTTTTTTACTTGTTCATTCCTGTTAACAGAAATTTTCACATTGAAGCTACCTATATTCATGGCCATACTTATTAAAGACATTTTAATCTCCTCCTTCAAATTTACATCATTCTTTATAACCACATACTTATTCCTTTTATCTCTTGTTATAAATTTAATCACGCTATCATCTCCTCGATTAATTAAGGGGTATTCAAAAAATAACCTTCCATATTATTTGTTCTTTTATTAGTTATCTACCGTGCAAAATCCATATTCATGGCTGAGGGCAAATGTTCTTTTAGAGTTTTAATCGAATTTCACTCAGGGGAGTACTTAATATACCAGGTCCCTATTCTCCCCTTAAGTTTTATCTCCCCCCAGTATTAAAATATATTAAAGTCATTTAAATTTTGTGATAAAGGTTTTGTTTTTTTAATAGTTTCTTTTAATTGATTTTGATATTTAATACTTTCTAAATCTATTTCCTTTTTTAATTTCACATTTTTTTTAACATTAACACAAATATTGAAATATCCCATATTTAACTCCATATCTATTATCTTCATTTTCTCATTCCCTCCTTGACCTTAGCGTCACCTTCGGAAAATTATTATAGCTACTGCTATATCCACCACTGCTAACGCTTGAGTCTTAAATGTGACTTCTACTTTCTACTCAATTAATTTTTAATCACCACAGCTATAATCATTTTATCAACCTCCTTATAAAAAGATATCTATATTAATCCATTAAGGTATATGGCTATGAAGCCTCATGTTTTGAGGTTTACATTAATATTTTACAAAGAAAAAACCATAGGTTTAAAACCTACGGTATAATTAACAAGAGTATTTATATAACTTTGACCATGATAAAAACTATTTAACAGCCAATATAATACAAAAACCATAGGTATTGGGTACACAACCTATGGCTATAGCTATTATCTAATTATAAATCTATTAACAATTATTAACCTGCTAGACAAAGCTTATTTAAGATATAAGTCGTGCACATATAATATTTAATTTTATAAATCCATGACAATAAAAATGCCAAGATTGAATCTGTAGTATTTAATTTAGTAATCATCCATTTTTTATTAAACATCATTTCTACACGACCTCCTTTTTATTATATTTAAATGGTTTAATCATTAGTGAATTCCCATATTTAATTTCACTCCAAAATCATTATATGTTAGGGTGGTAAAAATTACAATGAAATCTGTAATTTGTAATGAAACTGTAATACTATAACGCTTTCCCTAATAAACCTTTTATATTTTGATTATTTGAATAGCATCTAAATATAGAAGAGAGACTAACAAGCTTAATAAACGAAAGCAGCCACTGAGATTTCCTTTTGAGCGACTTTTATGAATCTGTTTTACCTTCTATTATCTATCTAAAAACAGATTTATAGCATGAGCCTAAAGGATTCTCTGTGGCTGCTGTAGTAAGTTAACATCCTCAATCTCTCTTCTATAATAGAATCACTATCTCAAATTTATTGATAGTGATTCAGATTGTTAAAGTGTTTATTTAAAATTATGTAAATCAAGGATTATACAACTTTTTTAAAGTTTATTTTTATTATGCTATTCAACTTTTTTTATACTCTTAAGGTCTAATTGTCCCTGTTCATTTTCAGAGTATTTCACCTCTACCTTGTCATCCTTTTCAATACCTTCAAGCAATTCTTCCATTTCATAGTTTACCAATGACTTAGGCTCTCCTTCAATCTCAACTTCAATTGAAGAGTTATCTAATTGTCCCTTATAGGTCCCTACATCAGTTTTTACATTTTCTTCTTCAGCCATATCTTTTTTTGCAAGGGTAACTAAAATATTTTGACCATGTTCATTACTATAGTAAGTAACATCCACCTGGTCATTCTCATTAAGCTCTTCAATGACACCCCTTGTTTCCTCGGTCAAGCGAAAGGCCATGGATTCACCATCTACTTCGATTTCAATAGAACTATTATCTATTTGTCCTATATAAACACCTGTTTTAGAAATTTCCTGTTCTTCCCCTTCTCCTGTTCCATTGTTTTCATTACCTTCATTTTCATTCCCTTCATTTACATTACCCTCATTTTCATTCCCTTCATTTACATTGTTTCCATTTTCACCTTGGGGTTCCTCATTATCTACAGCACACCCCGCTATCAAAGATACAGCCATCAACACAATAAAAAACCATATTAAAGTTTTCTTCATATTTAAATCTCCCTTCTAATAATTAATATCTATTTTACAAGTAACTTTATATTTTCAATCTCTCCCTCCTATTCAAATCTATATAAATACTATATAATGAGTTTATTTCTCCCCCTATAATTAAAATAACTCCACTAAGGTATAGCCATATCATTAAAACTATAATTGCCCCCAAGCTTCCATAAACTAATGTATAATTTCTAAAATTATTTACAAAGTATGAAAACCCAATTGATATAGCTATCCATCCAAAAATTGCAAAAATGGTTCCAGGAATTATTTCAGCAAATCTAGTTTTTGTGTTAGGTGCTACGAAATATAATGAGCCTAATACTAAAAAAAGTATTAATGTTATGATTAACCATCTTGCATAGTACCATAATTTAATTACAAAATCTGATAATATTATGTATTTCGATATCCATAGTAAAAAATCCATTCCCATGGTGGGTATTATTAGCGCTAAAACAATTGAAAGTGCGATTAAAACTGTAAAGAGTATGGCAAGTACCCTCTTTTTTATAAAGCTTCTAGTCTCCTGAATGTCATAGGCACTATTTAAGGCATTTATCAAAGCATTTACAGCCCTAGAAGCAGACCATATGGTTATTAAAAAAGAGATAGACAGTAAATTTATAATTTTAGTTGACATAAGGCTTTTTATATAATCATTAATTATTATAATAGCTTCCCTGGGGGCTACCTTCGCTAAAGTATTTAGAGCACCGTCTAAAGATATAGAAAAATTGCTCAAGATTGCTATAAGAAAAATTAAAAATGGAAAAAGTGATAGTAGAAAAAAATAGGCTAATTGTGCCCCATATGCAGAAATATTATGGTACCTGAATCTACTCCTTACTTCTTCAATTATAAATATGATTACATTCTTTTTTGTTATATCCATAACCCCATCCCCCAAAAACTTAAATTTATCTTATATTATATATAATTATTTCCTATTATCATCAAAATATATCAAAATTTTTTATATACTTTTTAATTTGCAAATATCAGAATATTTAATGTTTTTCAGTTTTTTTCTGTAGTTTTAAATAATGGCTTTATTTAAATCTCTATATTACTTATTTTTCCTTTTTATACTATATAATTTTTGCATTTTGAAGGAAATTCCCTAATAAGTATAGAATAGTATCACATTGACTAACTTTAAGGAGGTTTACCATGGAATCAAAGCTATTAAAATTCGTATTAGGAGTTTTATTTATCGTTTTTGCCTTTATAGCAGTTACTGGCTCCTTTTACACTGTAGAATCAGGAGAACAGGTAGTAATAGAAAGATTTGGTGAAAAGGTAGATGTAGTAAGGGATGCAGGCTTTAAATTCAAGATACCCCTAATCGACAGAATTATAAAAATCCAAACCGAGGGGCTTCGTACTATTCAGTACGGTTATAGATCCTCTGAACAACCAACTACTAAGAAGACAGCTGCCTATGAGGATGTAACAGAAGAGGCAATAATTCTTACAAAGGGAAGTTATTTAATAAATGTGGAGGCCATGATACAGTATAAAATATTAGATGCCTCTGATTATTTGTATAATGTTGAAGACCAAAGAGATACTATTAAGCTTGCCTTTGAAAGTGTACTGAGAAGAAATGTTCAGAATAAGGATTTAGATGATGCACTTTTGAATAAAGAGACTATTTCCTCAGAAGTCCTACCTGAACTGTCTAAAAAAGTAAACAGCTACGGATTAGGTATAGAAATAAAATCCTTGAAAATCCAAAATATTACTGTTCCTAACAATGTAAAGGCTGCATATGATGACGTAAACAACGCAATTAATCAAAAAAGAGAGCTTTTAGATAAGGCAAATAGATATAAAAATGAAAAACTCCCCAATGCAAGGGCCGAAGCCTATAAATTAATTCAAGATGCAGAGGCATATAAGGCTGAAAAAGTGTCCCAGGCCAAGGGTGATGTTGAGAACTTTATTCAAGTCTACGAAAAGTATAAGGTTGCTAAGAGTATTACAAAGACTAGACTCTATCTCGAAACCATGGAGAAGGTTCTTTCAAAGGTTGAAAATAAATATATTATAGATTCCGATAACGGCAATGTGGTAAAGTATCTTCCAATCAATCCAAATTCCATAGCCCCAGCAAAGGAGGGTCAATAGTATGAGTCCATTTTTTAATAGCAGCGACAGTGAGAATAACTCCTTTAGTGATATAAAGGGCAACATCTCAGAGAATATTAAAGAAAACTCTAAAAAAGTTATGGGTAAATTCGGTAAATCATTTATATTTATACTAATATTAGCAATTATATTATCCACTGCAAGTTCCTTTGTATTTACAGTAAGGGAAGATGAAGTAGCAGTCGTAAGAGAATTTGGTAAGATAACTAAAATTATAGTTGATAGGGACAGCATAGAAACGGAAAATCAGCATAATCTTAAGCCTGAACTTAAAGGAGTTAAATTGATATATGACAAGGGTCTATTTTTCAAAATACCCTTCATAACAAATGTTCAAAAAAACACAAGTAAGCTTTTAACCTATATATCACAGCCTGAGGAAATAAACACTAGGGATAAAATTAAATATCAAATAACTATGTTTGCCCAGTGGGAAATAACCCATCCAGGATTATTTCAAATGACCCTAAAGTCAATAAATAATGCAAGTGGCTTTTTAGATGACCAGATATATCCAGTTGTCATTCAAAGAATCAATCAATTAAATAGTGAAGTTTTTTTAACGGACAAGGAAAAATTATATGCAACCCTAAATGAAGGATTGGAACAACTTAACAAAAAAGTTGCAGAGAATGGTATAGTAGTTAAGGATATTGAGATTTATAGAACTTTACTCCCCGCTGCCAACATTGAGTCAACCTATAGAAAGATGATAGCAGAGAGGGAAGCTATTGCTCAACAGATGCGTTCCGAAGGACAGGAGCTTTATCAAAAAACCGTTGCAGAAACCGATAAAGAAGTTGCCCAAACTATTGCCCAGTCAATTGAAGAAGCGGAAAAAATTCGTGGAAAAGCCGATGCTACAGCCTTAGAAATTTATGCCCAAGGTTTCAGCAGGGACCCGGAATTCTATGAGTTTTGGAAAACCCTTGATTCATATGAAAAAACTATTGATGAAAATACGGTTATATTTATAGATAAAAATAATAGGTTCTTAAAGTATTTCTCTGGACAATAGGGGTAAATCCTTTAATAATAGTAATCCTTGAAGCTTAAGTAGGAGATTCCACTGCCCTTAAACCAGAAAATTAAAGTTCATCGTTATGAAAATTCACATCATAAATTAATTTAAAATAAGAACTATCAAAATTTTGATAGTTCTCAGATTGTTAACAAAGTTAACAAGATGGCAGGCTTTAACAAACTTCCAAGTTCAAGACACGCTGAAATCGAGGAGCGGAACTTGCTCTACTGCAAGGGAGCACCGGAGATTTTAGCAGTAACGCAGAAATTGGGGGTTTGTTAACAGCCTCAGAGCTATCAAAATTTCAATAGATTTCGATAGTTTTTCTACTATTTATAACTAAATTAACTTATTGCGCTAATTCCTATAGTCGGGAGTTTTGATATTTCCTTTTCGTTCATGATATAAACCTGTTTTTTCATATGAGTTTGAAGGGTAAAACAGGTTTATAAAAATCACTCAAATGAAACACTAAAACTCCCTTAGCATTGTAAAATCAACATATATAGTTTGCTATCACACAGGTTAAATTATGAATATACTCTTTTAAAATCTTTCAGTAACTCTATCTATTAGGCAAACCCCTTAAATTACTTTTCATATAGATAAATAGATTATGGTAGGTTGCCCTTACTTTATTATCTTCTAAGTAATCCTTATCGTAAATTTCCATGACCTTTTCAATAAAATCTGGTACTATTCTATTTCTATTACTTTCACTATTATTAGCACCGATCTTTTTAATAGAATATAGAAAATCTTTGCAGCTATTAAAGTATTCAAGCTCATATGTCTGGAAAGAACAGATTTCCATAGCCTTACGGCCCTCTTTTACAGCAATATTTCTACATATCCCCTCTAATTCATTTAATGAGTAAAAGGACTGACCTGGAGAGACTTCTTCATTGATTTTTAGTATTTCCCCAGCCTTATCAAAGGTCCTATGGAGTTCATAAAAGGTTTTTTCTCCAAAGGTAGAAAAGCATAAAATTCCATTTGGATTCAGGCTCCTAACTATTTTATCAAGGGTTTTATCAAGATGATTAAACCACTGAAAGGTTGCATTTGATATAACCAAATCATATTTTTCACTTAGGGTCATTTCCTCAATATCCCCACAGATAAACTTTACGTTTTCATCTTGAAGGGTTGAACTTATATGTTCAATCATCCCGGGAGCAATATCGATTCCAGTAATTTGGGCCCCTGGAAAATATTTTACCAGAGCCTTCGTTACATATCCTGTACCGCATCCAATTTCTAAAATATTCTTAAAGTACTTACCATCTCTTTTAATATTTTCTATAAGGATATCCCCCATTACTTTCTGGACCCTTGCATGTTTATCATATTGCTTTGCATTTCTGCTAAAACGTCTCTTTAATCTATCTTTATTAATCATTCCTCATTATCCCTCTTTATTTGAAATATAATTTTTTATGTATTTATAACACTGATCTGGATTTGTATAAAAGGGTACATGGCCTGTTTCCTTCAGCAGTATAAATTTTGACTTCCTTAAATTATCCCCTATATATTCTCCAGCCTCTACAGGGCATATCATATCCCTATCTCCATGTATAAGCAAAGCCGAAATATCTATCTCTTTAATATCCTTCCTAATATCCTTATGAATCAAATATTCTAATCCTAGGGACAGAGATTGAATCCCTTGTTCTTTCCTCACCTTATCTAAATCCCTTAGAAACGTTTCATAATATCCATTCTTTACCTCTGAATCAGAAAACAAGTTTCCATAGAAGTTATTTAATGTCCTTTGGGGATGTTTTATGAGCATATCAATCATTCTTTCCACTACTCTTTTATGCCATCCTCTACTATAATTACTTTCTTCATCCTGTATAAATCTAGCTGTAGGACTGAAAAGAATTAGATTATTTAGCTTTGAAGAACAGTTTTTTGCTATATCAAGGGCCACTAAGGAACCTAGTGACCACCCTATCAATGAAAAATTATTAATTCCCTTTTCCTTCAATAAATCCATAACTCTGTATTTAAATTCCCTTAGGGATAGGACATCATCCCAATCCACGATAAATGTTTGAAAATCCTGGCTCAAAAAATCTGTGATTGGACTCCATACAAAATTATCTACTGCCCAACCCGATAGTATCACTAAAGATTCCTTCATAAGATTACCCCCTAATAATTCCTAACCTTTTTCCATGATGTTTAAGGGCCCGAAGGACATATCTTAAATCTCCATGCCTGTGGGTAGCCATAAGGGATATCCTCAAGCGACTACTTCCCCTTGGTACTGTAGGGGGCCTTATGGCTGGTACATAAATTCCTTCCTCAAGCAGACTTTCACTAAATTCTACAGCCTTTACAGCATCTCCTATTAAAATCGGTATTATTGGTGTAATTGTACTAGAAATGTTAAAACCTATTTTCAATAATTTCTCCCTAAACCATTTAGATAAATTCATAAGTTTTTTCCTTCTTTCATCATCCCCTTGAATTATCTCAATTGCCTTTAATGAAGCCGCAATAGCCGAAGGCGGTAAGGATGTTGAAAATATAAAGCTCCTAGAGGTATTTCTAATATAATCAATCAAAATTTTCTTACCAGCTACATATCCACCGACAGACGCAATTGCTTTACTTAATGTACCCATTTGTATATCTATTTCTCCATTTAAATTAAAATATGACGGGGTTCCTCTACCCCTATGGCCTAATACTCCAACACCATGGGCATCATCAACCATGGTAATAATATCATGTTTTTTAGCTAATCTTACAATATCAGGTAGTGGCGATACATCTCCATCCATACTGAATACTCCATCGGTTACAATTAAATTATTGCTGCCCTTATAAATATTAATTTTTCTTTCTAAATCATCCATATCACAGTGTCTGTATCTAACAAGCTTTGCCCCACTTAGCAGGCAGCCATCGACTATGCTTGCATGATTATATCTATCGGAAAAAATAACCCATTTTCTATCGCAAAGAGTGGATATAACACCTATATTTGCCATATAACCAGTATTAAAAATTAATGCTCCTTCAGTACCCTTAAAACTCGATATTTTATCCTCCAGCTCCCTATGTAAGTCATAGGACCCCGTAGTTAATCTAGAGCCACCTGAGCCAGCACCATAGTTATCAATCCCATCCTTTGCTGCTTCTTTCACATCCATATCATTGCAAAGTCCCAAATAATTGTTTGACCCTAACAATATAATTTCTCTTTCTTCCATATTAACTCTGGGTTCTTGACTAGAGCTTAAATATTTACAATCACGATACAATCCATTTTCTTTAATTGAAGATAGGGCCTTTGAAATATTCTTCATTATTATTTCTCCTAACAGAGCAAGTTAATTTATTATTAAAATATAATAATCAACTCTAATTGTCAACCTTTTTTGCTAACAAGGTTTACATTATCGATAAATAATATATAATATAAGAATAACCAATTTTTGTATTTTAAAAAACTATATATTAGAGGAGGTTATAAAGTGATATTTGAAAAATTAAAGAGTCTAATTAATAGGATAATGGACATACCCAAGGATGAAATTCTTTTAGAAAGCCATCTATATGATGAGCTAGATGCTGATTCCTTAGATATTTCTCAGATTATTTTAGCTCTAGAAAATACCTATAAAATTGACATCGAAAATGATGATATAGCAAGTTTTCAAGTGGTTGAAGACATTGTAAATCACGTTGAAAGCAAAATTGAAGGATAAATTGGAGGAACCTATGAAGAAAAGAGTAGTAATTACTGGCCTTGGTGCTGTTACTCCAATTGGAAACACAGTAGATGAGTTTTGGAATAATGCTAAGAGTGGCATATGTGGTATCGATTATATTAAATCCTTTGCTATCCAAGGGTCGAAGGTAAAGTTAGCTGGAGAGCTTAAGGATTTCAATGGTAGAAACCATTTTGATAGAAAGCAATTTAACAGACTTGACCGCTTCTCCCAGTTAGGAATCATTGCAGCTAGAGAGGCATATGAAAAGGCCGGCCTAAATAATGTAGGTATTGATAGAAATAGATTAGGAGTAATTATGGGAAACGGTGTAGGAGGAATACTAACGATTGTAGAGGAGACCAAAAAATTACTTAATTATGGAATGAATATGGTCTCTCCCCTATTGATGCCAAAATCCATACCTAATATAGTCACGGGAAATATAGCTATAGATTTAAATGCCAAGGGAATATCTAACACTGTAGTAACCGCATGTGCAGCAGGTACAAATGCAATCGGGGAAGCCTTTAGAGCTATACAATATGGGGATGCCGATATAATTATCTCTGGAGGTAGTGAAGCTTGTATAACTCCCCTAGTTTTAGCCGGCTTTACAAATCTCAATGCCCTATCTCTTAGGGAAGACCCACTGAGGGCCTCAATTCCATTTGATAAAGAAAGGGAAGGGTTTGTTATGGGAGAAGGGGCTGGTATTGTAATATTAGAGGAGCTTGAACACGCATTAAAGAGAAAGGCAAAGATTTATAGTGAAGTTGTTGGCTATGGTTTTACCTGTGATGCCCACCATCTAACCTCTCCGGCTCCAAAGGGTGAGGGTGGCTCTAGGTCAATGAAACTAGCCCTTGAAAATGCCTCAGTAGCTCCCCAGGAAGTATCCTACATTAATGCCCATGGAACATCGACCCCATACAACGATAAAGCCGAAACCGAAGGAATTAAGACAGTATTTAAGGGGCATGCCTATAATATCCCCATAAGCTCAACTAAATCCATGATTGGCCATCTATTAGGGGCGGCAGGGGCCGTTGAAGCTATAGCATGTATAAAGGCAGTGAAAGAAAACTATATCCATGGAACAATTGGCTATAGTGTGAAGGATGGAGACTGTGACCTTGATTACGTCGTAAATGGCGGCCGAAGTCTAGACATTAATTACGCTTTAACAAACTCCTTTGGCTTTGGAGGCCACAACGCATCAGTCCTTTTTAAAAAATTTCAGGACAAAGGAGTATGAAAAAAATGTGAAGTCCTTAATTCCATGTTTTAAAGCCCGGTCTTTAGATAGTTCTAATAATCCCTAAAAATAAAAAGGAGTTAAGAAAGTATATTTCTCTCTTAATTCCTTTTTTAATATGCTAATTTAATCCCTTATCTATTAGGTAAACAAAGGGAAGGATATAAATTAAGTATTTAATAATCGCTAATATAAAATCTATATTTTGTATATGTCTCGTACTTCTCTCCCGGATTGTATATTTTTGTTGGAAAGCTATGCTGATTTATCGAGTCAGGATAGTCTTGGGTTTCAAGACATATGCCTAAGTACTTCTTACACTTTCTGTCTCCCCTTAATATAAAATCTTCTCCAAGTCCATTTCCCGTATATAAGACTACAGAGGGTTCATTTGTTGTTATCTCTAAAACTCTGCCACTCTTTTCCTCCTCAAGCTGGGCAGAGAAAGCACCACTTTTATTCAATATAAATGGATGGTCATAGCCCCCACATTTTAGCAATTGCTCCACTTCTTTATCAATATCCATACCTACACTCTTAGGCTTTCTAAAGTCAAAGACAGTGTTTTTAACGTCTATAAGCTGCCCAGTAGGTATTATTTCATCGTTAAGCTGAGCCACACTATCTGCATTTATTGTTAGCCTATGACCTAATATATCTTCCTTTAAATTCCCAGAAAGGTTGAAATATGAATGATTTGTTAAGTTAATAATCGTTCTTTTATCAGAAACTGCTTCATATTTTATTTGAAGCTCGTCATAATCATTGAGGATATAGGATATTTTAACATCTAAATTTCCTGGAAAACCTTCTTCTCCATCGGGGCTCAAATAAAAGAGTTCAATTCCAATGTAGTCCTCAGTAATTACTTCTTTTACATCCCATATGACCTTGTCAAAGCCTCGATTTCCACCATGCAAATTATGATTTCCATGGTTTTTAGCCAATTCATATATCCTGCCATCTATTTCAAATCTTCCGTGGGATATTCTGCCGGCAATCCTTCCAATTATTGAGCCAAAGTAGGGGGATTTTTCTTCGTAGTCCTGAATATTATCAAATCCCAATACAACATTCTCAAAATCCCCATTTCTATTTGGAGCCATAATCTCAGTTATTATTCCACCATAGTTTAATATCTTCACTTTAAGTCTATTACTATTTATTAAGCTATATTCTATAACTTCTTCACCGCTTTTTAATTTTCCAAACCTCTCTTTCAAGACCTTCATAATTTCCAACTCCATTCTTGTTCTAATAAATTATAAATTATTATTATACAGGTATTTAAGGAAATATGAAAGTTCCTGACCTTAGAAACCACCATAACCAGTTCAATTAAGCTATTCTATTGGCGTATATCTATATGGCCTGTAAAAACTTTATGAATGCCACCCTTCCTTTTTCATTACACTTAAATACTCCAGCATGTTCTAAGACAGTCATGAACTTGTTGCCTACTTCCTTTTTTAAGATTCCATTAACATTGTCTTTATTAATATCTGAATAATTTTCCTTTATAGAGTTAAACCACTGTATATGTTTTTCTAATAACTCCTCACCCTCAATCTTTAATTTACCATCTATAAGATATTGGGCTAAATTTTCTAGCTCTTCCTTTAGTCTAGCAGGTAAAACTGCTAAACCCATAACTTCTATAAGACCGATATTCTCTTTCTTTATATGATGTACTTCATCATGGGGGTGGAAAATTCCCATAGGATGCCTATTACTGGTTCTATTATTTCTAAGGACTAGGTCAAGTTCAAAGGCCTCTCCCCTTCTTCTAGCAATAGGTGTTATTGTATTGTGGGATTCATTTCCTGTATATGATAATATTTCTACATCCCTATCACTATATCCTTTCCATTTATCCAATATTATTTCTGCAAGCTCTACTAATTCAAATCTGCTTTTCCCCTTTAACCTGATTACAGACATGGGCCATCTAACAATTCCAACTTCAACATTTGGATATTTACCAAATTTAAATTCCTGTTCTATGGGAGCCTTAGCCATAGGAAATTCATAGTTTCCACCTTGAAAGTGGTCATGGGAAAGAATGGAACCTCCTACAATGGGCAGGTCTGCATTGGAGCCAACAAAATAGTGGGGAAGCTTTTCAGTAAACTCTAGTAATCTTTCAAAGGTTTCTTTAGATATCTTCATTGGTTCATGACTACTTTTAAAAATAATACTGTGCTCATTATAATAAACATAGGGTGAGTATTGGAAAAACCATTTTTCATCCTTCAATGTAAATGGTATTACTCTATGATTCTGCCTCGCTGGATGGTTGATTCTTCCCCCATATCCTTCGTTCTCTCTACACAGAACGCATTTGGGATATGAAGTGGCTTTAATATTTTTAGCCGCTGCTATGGCCCTAGGGTCTTTTTCAGGCTTAGACAGATTAATAGTTATATCAAGGGCACCATAGCGAGTCTCTACCTTCCAAAACACATTCCTTTTCACTCTATCGGTTCTGATATAATTTGAGTTTTTACTTAAATCGTAGTAATATTCAGTAGCTTCTCTTCGGTCTTTTCTATACCTTTTATAAAATTCATCTATGATCTGGGATGGTCTAGGCATAAGGCAATTCATTATTTTTGTATCTAAGAGGTCTCTATATACGGGGGAATTATGTTCTAATATTCCATTTTCAAGGGCCCAGTCTAAAATATTATCCAAAATCTCTACAGGTGATTCCAATTTTTCTTCGGCTATTTCTATCTCTTCAAAATCATCTAACCTTAAAACCCTTAAGATTAAATTCCTAGAATAGAATATATCATTTTCATGAATTAGGCCTTTATCTAATCCATAGTTAATTAGCCTTTCTATTTCTAAATAGATATTAACTGCCAATATTATCACCCCTTAGCCTTTAAACCCATTCGGTCTATTTTGATGCCATTTCCATGCACTTTTAATAATATCTTCTACATTCCTAAATCTTGGTCTCCAACCTAGCTCTTCCATTGCCTTCTTTGAGGATGCCACAAGTTTTGGAGGATCTCCTGGACGCCTGTCCGTTACCTTTGCCGGGATAGGATGACCTGTGACACCCCTAGCTGCTTCAATCATTTCTTTAACTGAAAAACCCTCTCCATTTCCCAGGTTGTAAATGTCACTGCTTCTATCTCTTCTTAATTTCTCTAGGGCCAATATATGGGCATCTGCTATATCCGTTACATGTATATAATCCCTTATACATGTACCGTCATGGGTACCATAATCATCTCCAAATATGGAAATTTCTTCTCTCTTTCCTAATGGAACTTGTAAAATTAATGGTATTAAATGGGTTTCCGGATTGTGGTCCTCTCCTATTTCAGCCTTTACATGGGCTCCCGCCACATTAAAATATCTTAGCGAAATATATTTTATCCCATATGCCCGATCTGCCCATTTAAACATTTTTTCCATTGCAAGCTTAGTTTCCCCATATGGATTTGTAGGATTTGTAGTATCCGATTCCAATATCAAAGGGTTTTCTGGCTCTCCATATACTGCAGCTGTCGATGAAAAAACTATTTTTTTTACATTATATTTATTCATGGCTTCAAGGAGTACTTGTGTGCCATAGACATTATTATCATAGTATTTTAAAGGGTCTATAATACTCTCTCCCACTAGGGAATTAGCAGCAAAATGTATCACCGCCTCTATCTCTCTTTCACTAAATACTTTATCTAAAAATTTTCTATCCCGTATATCCCCATTATAGAATTTAGCCATTGAATGAACTGCCGCCCTATGGCCGGTTTGCAAGTTATCCAAAACAATAACTTCTTCCCCCCTATCTACAAGCTCGTAGACAGTATGGCTGCCTATGTATCCCGCCCCACCACATACTAAAATCATCATCTCACCTCGTTTATCTTATTATAAATAACTTAACTTGACGAAGAATTCAAAACCCCATACTCCTAATTTTCACTTCAATTCCCTTGCCCCGTCACCAATTGAAGCTACATAAAAATCTGCTTTATAACCAATCTTTTCTACATATTTATTGCCTACATTTTTAATAAACCTATCTATCATATCATTCCTTACTATACTAACGGTACATCCTCCAAAACCTGCACCTGTCATCCTAGAGCCAATAGTCCCTTCCTGCTCCCATGCAAGTTTTACTAAAGTGTCTAGCTCCTTACCCGTTACTTCGTAGTCATCCCTAAGGGATATATGGGAGGCTTTCATCAACTGTCCAAATTTTTCTAAATCTCCCTTCTCTAAAGCAATAACTGCCTCTATTGTCCTTTGATTTTCATATACGGCATGCTTTGCCCTTTTTCTATCAATGTCATTGGTAATCAAAGCCTTGTGCTCCTCAAATTTTTCTCCAGTCAATTCACCTAGGGATTTTACTCTTAGCTTCTCCTGCAGCTGTAGTAAGGCCCTTTCACACTGGCCCCTTCTCTCATTGTATTTAGAATCCGCTAATTCCCTACTTTTGTTTGTATTAGATATTACTATGGATGCATCCCCTAGTTCTAAGGTCGAATATTTGTATTTTAAGGTATTACAATCTAATAGGATGGCCTTTCCCCTCTTTCCCATTCCAACAGCAAACTGATCCATAATTCCACAGCTTACTCCGACAAAATCATTCTCAGCTTTTTGACTCATTTTCACCATTGATATCATATCTACCTCTAGCTCAAATAATCCACGCAATGCTACAGAAGTAGTTAATTCCAAGGAAGCAGAGGATGATAGCCCAGCACCATTTGGAATATTTCCAAAGTACAGAATTTCAAAGCCTTTATCTATGGCAAATCCATTATCTTTGAAAACCTTTAATACACCTTTAGGAAAATTTCCCCACCCATGATCCTCTTTATACTTTAGCTGGTCAAGGGTAAATTCAATTATTCCTAGGTCCTTAAAATTTTTAGAATATAATCTTACTTTC
Organism: Clostridia bacterium; assembly: GCA_022361035.1. GTDB lineage: Bacteria > Bacillota > Clostridia > Peptostreptococcales > Caminicellaceae > JAKSBP01. The sequence continues at coordinate 18,632 of JAKSBP010000098.1, read as the reverse complement.
CTATCTTCCCTTTTCCTTGCAACTCCATAGGTTCCAAAATTCAGTGCACAGGGAAATACATGTCCACCGTTATAATCAGTATGTTCACCAATTAGATTCACACGACCTGGAGCAAAGAAAATCCTTGTTTCTCCTTCTTGATTAAATACATCAATAAAATCCCTTCTTAATCCTTGAGTCAAAGTCATGATGTCTCCCCTTTCAGAGAATATTAATTTTTATATAGGTAACTAACCATTAAAGTCAGGTTAATTCATAATTTACCACAGGTCCTTTAAATATAGTTATTTTAAGTAAAGCCATACCTTATTTTGACTTAACCTAACATCTATTGATAACCAACAATAAGTTAGTTACATATAGTACACATCTTTCTTTTTTTAATAAATAAACAAAGTTGTCCTTATTGTAAATATATATTTTTTAAATACTAAATATATCTTTAATCACCAGTGTTGCAGCACCAACTATACCGGCATCTTCCTTTAAAAAAGTTTCTCCAATATATAAAAATTTCAAATTATTATTAATACTCTTCCTAGCAATGACCTCCTGAATATCTTCAAATATAAATTCCCACGCCTTTGATACCCCTCCTGCAATCAATATCATTTCTGGATTCAATATATTTATAAGCATTGAAAGGGCAGTACCGATGTACTTTCCAGTTTCTTTCAATATCTCAATTGAAAGTCCATCTCCCTCTAGGGCCTCCTGATAAATTTTTTCTGCTGTAATATCTAAAGTCCCCATTTTATTTGCAATGCTTGACTCTTTACCATTATTTAATTTCTCGATAAACCTTGTTGCTATTCCTGTTCCCGATGCAATAGCTTCAAAGCAGCCATATTCACCACATTTACATTTTATTTTTCTATCTGAAATACTTACATGACCTATTTCTCCAGCTCCAAAATTATTTCCCCTATATAAGTCCCCATTTAAATAGATTCCGGCTCCAATGCCATTTCCTATATTTAAAAGTATAAAATTTTTAGAATCCTTTGCCTTTCCAAACCACTTTTCACCGAGGGCCATAGTCCTTACATCATTATCAATAATTACTGGAGTATTAAATTCATTTTTAAAATCATTAACCACATCTAAATTGTGCCAACTAAAGGCCGGTGCATATACTGATACTCCCTTTTCTATATCAACAATACCATGGATGCCCATTCCTATCCCTATGACCTTGTTAAAATCATCATCATTACCCTTTACTACTTGGTAAATTGAATCTTTAATTACCCTTAGCACCCTTTCTTGACTATTTTCTCTAGGGTAGTATAGGGTTACTTTATTTACTATGTTTCCATCAATATCTATGAGGCCAGTGGTAACCTTTTTTATTCCCATATCCACTCCTATAACGTAGATTTCACCCCTATTTAGTTCCAAGAGTATAGGTTTTCTTCCTCCACTGGATTCTCCACTTCCCACCTCTTTTATTATCTTTCCTTCTAAAAGATCGAAGACATTACTTGAAACTGTAGCGGGATTTAAACCTATCAGCTTTGAAATATGTGCCCTTGATATAGGTCCCTTTTCCCTTATTATTTTTAAAATTGAAATTGTATTTATCTTTTTAATAAGCTTCTTATCAGCTTTATTAAAATCTGTCATCAAACCCCAACTTTCTTTAGTTAGTAAATAAAGTTTAATTTTAATATATCATATCCTAAATTAAATGTCAAAAGGGAAGGTACGACCCCTTCCCCAGTATGGTAAATCTCCGTTATTCCCTATAATTTGTTAATAATACTAGCATTATATGCGGCTCCAAAGCCATTATCTATATTTACTACGCTAACACCGCTTGCACAACTATTTAACATCGTCAACAGGGCTGAAAGACCTCCAAAGTTTGCCCCATAGCCTACACTTGTTGGAACGGCTATAACCGGTTTATTTACCATTCCTCCCACAACACTTGCAAGGGCTCCTTCCATTCCTGCCACAACAATGATAACCTTTGCTCCCCTTATGATATCCATCCTCGCGAAAAGTCTATGGATACCTGCCACTCCTACGTCAATGATTTTTTCTACCCTATTTCCTAAAATTTTTGCGGTTTCCACTGCCTCTTCCACCACAGGTAAATCGGAAGTTCCCGCTGCAACGATGGCAATATAGCTATCTGTGGTTTTTTCCTCCCTTTTTTGAATTGTTATTGTCTTTCCAAGCTCATTGTATTTTGCATCTTCACATATTTCTTTAACTCCATTGTATATCTCTTCACTGGCCCGAGTAGCTAATATATTATTATTTTTAGTCATCATAAATTTTACAATATTCTTTACCTGTTCTACCGTTTTTTTCTCACAATATATTACCTCCGGGTATCCTACTCTTATTTGTCTATGATTATCAATTTTAGCAAATTCCAAGTCCTTAAAGGGTAAATCCTCGATTTTTTCCATAGCCTCTTCTACTTCTATTTCATTGTTTTTTACACCTTCCAGCAGTTTTTTCATGTCCATTAAATCCATAATAATTCTCCTCCTATACTATATTTTCATCCATATTTACTTAGATATAGCCTCATTAAAGCTCCCTACCCTATAACCCTCCATATCCATTGTCACATATTTAAATCCAATATCCTTTAGTTTGCTAGAAATCTCATCAAGGATTTTTTCATTGAATAACCTTTTCCTATCCCCTTTATTAACTTCAATTCTCGCTAGATTCCCATGACATCTGACTCTGACTGCTCTGAATCCTATACTCATCATATACTTTTCAGCCTCTTCTATTTTCTCAAAATCTTCTACCCTTAGTTTATTTCCATAGGGTATCCTCGTTAAAAGACAGGCATAGGGAGGTTTATCCCAGGTGCCAAGTCCTAACTCCTTAGACAGGCTTCTTATTTCCTCCTTGGTTAGTTTACATTCAAGCAGTGGGCTTTTTACTTCTAATTCCCTTAGTGCCTTTAACCCCGGTCTATAATCACCTATATCATCAAAGTTTGTTCCATCAATTACGTAACTATAGCCTTCTTCCTTAGCTATAGATTGTATCATGGTAAATATTTTCTTTTTACAAAGGTAGCATCTGTCCTCAGGATTATCTTTAATCTCATCAATAATTGGTACCTCTATAATTTCATACTCTACATCTATTTTCTCAACAAGGCTCTTCGCCTCCTCTACTTCCCATTTGGGAATATAGGGGGATAGTACTGTTACCGCCTTAATATTATGTCCTAGTGCTTCCTTAGCTGCTTTAAGTAAGAAGGTACTGTCTACACCTCCAGAAAATGCTAAAATTACCCTATCTAGCTTTTTCAGATAATCTATCAGATTTCTATATTTCTCCTTACTTATCATTAATATCCTCCTGTATTACTTTCCTAACTTCCCTATAAACTTCTTCAAGGGGTATATTATTTTCCCTGGCAAGTCTTTTGCAGTCTTCGTACTCCGCCTTATATTTCACTAATTTATCTTGATGATAGGAGTTTTTAACCATTACACCCCCATATTTAGTTTCTACCTTTATAAATTCTCTCTTAAGCATGATTTTTTCCACCTTATATTTCCTTATACCTATAGAGGTAGTTTCTTTAAAAACTACTTCCAATACATCTTTTTTCTTTTTTTCATTAACTAATATAGTCAATTTTATTGCTGGTCTTCCCTTTTTCATGATTATAGGCGTCTTAAATACATCTAAAGCTCCCTCTTCAAAAAGCCTCTCCTCTACATAGCTGTAAAACTCTGGATTCATGTCATCTATATTGGCTTCAAGTATATATTGTTCTTCTGTGTCTTCTATCCTTTCCTCCCTTCCTAAATAAACCCTTAATACATTTGGTATTTCTAGCTCTCTATTTCCTATTCCATAGCCAACCTTATCTATAGAAAACCCTATTTTATTTGTAAATTCCTTTACATTAGCCGCTAAAATTGCTGCCCCCGTAGGTGTAGTTGTCTCAAAGGATACTAATCCAGTTTTGATTGGAATACCCTTTAGTATTTCAACTGTTGCTGGTGCAGGAACTGGTATAATTCCATGTTCACATTTAACAAATCCTCCACCTACCTGGACATGAGATGCCATAATTTTATCCACCTCCAAATAGTCCAAGCATATGGCTGAGCCAACTATATCTATTATGGAATCAATGGCTCCAACCTCATGAAAATGAACTTCATATAGGGATTTTCCATGAACCTTAGCCTCTGCCTCAGCTATCTGCATAAATATATTTAAACTTAATTTTTTTATTTTATCTTTTAAGTCACTGGAATTTATTATATTTTCAATATCCTCTAAATTTCTATGATGATGATCACCGTGCCCATGATGATGGGAATGACCATGGTTATGGTCATGATGGTGTCCTTGGCTTTTTATTATTACATCAACTTTTGTTCCACTTATACCCTTCTTAATAGTTTTTTTAACATTTATTTCATATTCAGAATCCAGTTTAAGTTTTGAAATTTCCTTTAGTAAATAATCCTTATCTACTCCTAAATCAATCATTGCTCCCAAATTCATATCTCCACTTATTCCGCAAAAACAATCGTAATATAATACCCTCATACTCATCTCTCCCATCGTCTTTTATTAGCTTTAAATTTCCCTCCAAGGCAGGATTTATTCTACATAAGTTTATCTTTATCTTTTAATTCGTCTAATATTTAAAAACACCTTTAAGTAAAGAAAAAGTTTTTGATAAAAATATGTAAAACAATGTGATTTTTTAGAAAAAAATGTTATAATATGAAATAAATAATTGTTTTGTAAAAAAAATCATTGAATTCTTGGAAATATTTATTTAATATGAAAATAAAATTATAATTGTAAGGAGGAGTATACATGAAAAAATTAGATGGCAAAGTGGCAATTGTTATTGGAGGGTCCACAGGTATGGGCTATGGTGCAGCTAAGGTTATGGCCCAGCATGGTGCACTAGTTACTATAGTAAGTAGTTCAAAGAAGGTCTATGAGGCAACTGAGAGCTTAAAAAAAGAAGGGATAGAAGTAGTTGGATATCAATTGAATATAATAAAATCCCAGGAAGTTAATGAAATCTTTAAAAGGGTTGTTGATCAATTTGGAAAGTTAGATATACTTGTCAATGCTGCAGGTGTAGCCCAAATGGAGCCATTTCTTGAGATGAATGATGAAACTAGGGATAATATGTTTAATATAAATGTTATGGGATTATGGAATTGCTGTAGGGCAGCTATCCCATATATGGTTGAAGCTAATTATGGGAAAATTGTTAACTTCTCTTCAGTGACTGGATTTATGGTGGCTGACACTGGAAGCTCAGCCTATGCAGCTTCAAAATCAGCTATATTAGGCCTGACCAAGGCACTTGCCATGGAATTTGTTGACCATAATATCACTATCAATGCAATATGTCCAGGTATTGTCTTAACTCCAATGATTATGAATGTTGCCAAAGAATTGAAGCCAGGCAATCCACAGGTTATTGTAGATTCCCTAGCTTCAGGAATTCCTATGAAGAGATTGGGCACCATAGAGGAAGCTGGAGATTTAGTAGCCTTCCTTGCTTCTGACGAATCAAGATATATAACTGGAACTCAAATAGTATTAGATGGGGGCAGCACTTTACCAGAAACCAAAGTGTAAACGAAAGCTTATAATTGAATAAATATATAAAGAATGCACCCTATAATTCAGGTTTATTTAATCATACATAATAATACCCTATAGGTTAGGCCTTTTCTACTGGCTATCCTATAGGGTATATTTAAGTTCTTTTACAATTGATTACCTATATAAGCCTATTCCAATTTCTCTATATTTTAAAATATCTGTAGAAAAGCAAAAATTTGAGGATAATATGTAAAATTATTCAATGATTTGGAAAAAATATTATAATATAAAGTGAATTGACCTTTCAAAAGAATGTTTAACATTCAAAACCTTTCGTAATTAATGTAGAAGGAGGATTTTCATGTTTTCATTAAAAGATAAGACAGCAGTAATAACAGGTGCATCTGGAGGAATAGGGTTATCAACTACAAAAAGATTTATAGAAGCAGGTGCTAAGGTTTTTATAGGCGACATTAAGGATTCAACTGAATTAGCAAATAATTTAGGTTGTACATGGGTTAAGACGGATGTTTCAAATGAGGAAAGTGTTAAAAACCTTATGGAAAAAGCATCTGAAGACCATGGCAAAATCGATATTTTAGTAAACAATGCTGGAATTGTACTTCCAAATAAAAACATTGCTAATGCAGACGTAAATGAGTATAAGAGGGCTCTAGATATAAACTTAATGGGTGTAGTATATGGAATGAAGTATGGTCAACGCCATATGAATACTGGAGGAGCAATAGTTAACAACTCATCATTAGCTGGAATAATAGGATTTGCGGGCTATGGTGCCTATTGTACTTCTAAAGCTGCCGTTGTTGAGATCACAAGAGTGGCAGCAATTGAGCTAGCAGATCAAAATATAAGAGTAAACTGTATTTGTCCAGCTACTGTAAATACATCAATGGCCTATGCAAAGGGAAATGAGTTAGAGCTTAAGTTAGCTGAGGCTACATTGCCACAAAGGCGTTTATGTGAACCAGAAGAAATTGCAGCACTAATCCATTTCTTATCATCCGACGATTGCAAATTCTTATCAGGTCAAGCAATAAATGTTGATGGTGGATATACGGCAGGAATTGCTATGCCAATAATTGAGAATATGTTAGGAGATGCTGAGTAATATAGATAAGTAACTTACAAACTTAATAAACGAAAGCAGCCACTGAGCTTTCCTTTAGAGGGATTTTTATGAACCTGTTTAACATTTATTTATCAGATTCAAAACAGGTTTATATCATGAGCAAAAAGGATTCTCAGTGGCTACTTGAGTAAGTTTATCTTTACAAGCCTATATCTATAGCTGTACTCTAAGGACGGGCTATCCTATATATAAGTTCTAAAAAACTCTTTCACCAAGGGATTCCATTTCCTTAGCTTTTTCTACCATTTCATTTAACATAGATATCAATATTTCCGATATTTCCGATATTTCCGAATTATTCCTTGTGTTTTCTAAATGTTTTTGAGCATTTTCCTTGTCATTTCTATCATATTTTATGGTACTTAGATTTAAAGGGTATATTATGATTAAGTTAACTTTTCTATTTTAAGGAATCTAATCCAGGTATTTCATATTGATAATATATATTATAGATGATACAGTAATCTATAAAGGAGGAAGTGATATGAAAAAATTAATATCTACAGCACTTTGCATCTCCATTATTCTATCTAGTGCTCCTTCCTATGGAAACTCCTTTGTAATGCATACCGTTCAGCCCGGTGAATCCTATTCAAGTATATCAAAGGAATTTAATGTTGAACTTAATGAATTAAAGGCCTTAAATGAAGATATTGACGATACCATTTATTCAGGCAGCTTAGTTAAAATAAAGCCTATTTCAAAGGGCATCACTATAAAAATAAGGGTGGATGATAAAATCCTAAACCCCGATATAAGTCCCTACATAGAAAAGGACCGCACCCATGTTCCAATTCGTTTTATAGCCCAGGCCTTAGGCATCAATGAAATCCTATGGAATGAAGAGACTAAGACAGCAACTTTAATTCATAATGAAAAGACCGCTGAACTCACTTTAGGCTCAAATATAGCTAAAGTAAATGGTAAGGAGCTTATTCTAGATGCACCTATAAGTGTATACGAAGGAAGAACCTTTGTACCCCTTCGTTTTATCTCAGAAATTTTTAACTGCATAGTTAACTGGGATTATGAAAACTATAGTGTTCTTATAAATAAGGACAGTTCCCATAGTGAAGAACTATATTGGTTAGCTAGAATTGTACAGGCTGAATCCGAAGGGGAGCCTTTTGAAGGTAAACTAGCAGTAGCCAATGTTGTATTGAATAGAAAAGAGAGTACAGATTTTCCTAACAGCGTCAAGGGGGTTATTTTCGATAAGGCCCACGGCTATCAATATACACCGGTACAAAATGGAGCAATTTTCAACTCCCCGTCACCGGAAAGTATCCAAGCCGCTGCCCTAGCCTTAGATGGAAATAATAACATCTCTGATTCCCTATATTTTCTTAACTCAGATATAGCAACTAGTAGATGGATTGTAGAAAATAGAACCTTCCATAAACGCATAGGTTTACATGATTTCTATAAGTAAATATAGAACATTTGAAAGATGTGGAAACCCCAGAAACAGTCTGTGAAAAAAAGCCCAATTTCAGTAAAAAATCTGAAATTGGGCTTTTATCGCCAGCCTAAAAATTATATAAGCATATATTTAATCCCCTAAAAATTTGAAATTATTTAAGCCTAGGAAGGGTAAAACTAAATACTGTTTTCTCATGGGCCTTACTTTCCACCCATACTTTACCCCCATGCTTTTTTAAAAGCTTTTTGACAATCGCACGACCTAATACCATGCTGTTTATAGGAGTTTTTCTAGATTTATTCTTTATGTAAAGGTCATCAAACATAATGGATATATACTCCTCTTCAATGCCTGACCCTCTATTCCAAATATTTATTTGATAATCATCTTCCAATGATATCAATTCCGTACCTAAAACCTTCTCTTCACTAACATATTGTATGGCATTTTTAAATATAGTATTAAAGACTCGGACAATACTTAATTTATCACAATATACTAGTGACCTTTTTTCTGGAATATCAACCTTTAATTTTATTTCCTTCTGATTAAGCTCTGGTAAAAACTCTATTATACATTCTCTCATAATCTCTCCAATGTCATACACTTGAAAATCCATTATAATATAATTTGAATCCAATTTTGCCATATGAAAAACTTCATCGATGAGATCCTTTAGGTCCTTCGACTTACTGGAGATTATTTGGAGATATTTCTGCCTTTCTTCTTCACTGACTACTACCTCATCCCTTAAGGCATCTACATATCCTATAATAGACGTTAAGGGAGTTCTGATATCATGGGATATATCAGAAATCAATTCCCTTCTCAGCTTCTCAAGAAGAATTTGATTTTCGCTAACTCCTCTTAGCCTTTCAATTACCCTATTGACACCACAGGCCAGTTCTCCCATTAACCCATTATCTGTAGCTGAAATCCTAGTATGGAGATTTCCTGAAGCTACTTTATTTACCTGCTGTACAATCCTTTTAAGCGCCCCTACTTCTATATGATTCAAATAAATTTTAACTAAGGAAAAAATAATAATTAAGACATTTAAAACCGTTGAGTAGATATTTAAATCATTAGAAAAATATAATACTATCAATATAAAGCATGAAAGAAGGAGTAATAACCAATTTAGGATAATAGAGAATTTATAAAGTCCCTTCACCGTACTATTCTCCCACAAATTTATAGCCAATTCCCCATACGGTTTGAATAAACTCCGGTTTTTCAGGATTCAGCTCAATTTTCTTCCTTAGTCTTCTTATATACACCATTACAGTGTTATCATCTTCAATGAAAGTATTATCCCAAACATTTTTAAATATCTGCGCCTTAGTGAATACTTGATTAGGATTATTTACAAAAAATTTTAATAGCTCAAATTCTTTTGCTGTAAGCTGAATCTCATTAGCTCCACGATGAACTGAATAGCTTTTTAAGTCAATTTTTAAATCCTTAAAGGATAGAACTAAACTACTCTGGGGAATCAATCTACCACTTAGAACAAAATATCTTCTTAGATGGGCATTAATTCTAGCAATAAACTCATTCATACTAAAGGGTTTTGTTATATAATCATCGGCCCCTATTCTAAGGCCTAAAACCTTATCAATCTCATCGTCCTTAGCAGTCAACATAATAATTGGGGCATTGGTTTGATTTCTTAGCTTCTTACAAAGCTCTATACCATTAATCTTAGGCATCATAATATCTAAAATAATGAGGTCGTATTTCTTTCTTTTAAAAAATAGTAATCCCTCTTCTCCATCTGAAGCAGCGTCAACATTATAGCCTTCATTTTTAAGATATTTCTTTAATAAATTTAAGATTTCCATCTCATCATCTACAACCAATATATGCACATCTTTCATCTTATCCTCCAATTTAATCATAGATTACTAACTTAATCCCTTGTGCCGGTAAATAAAAATTATAATTATACAAGTTCCTAAGAAACTTTTATATTTACTTTGATTAACCTGCCATAAGTTATAGAATAATATAAACCCTTTGAATACTTTAGATAGGTTTGTGATTTACCCCATGTAGTTCATCAAAGTACTTCCTTTAAAATCTTCATCAAAAACTTTCTTATAAACCTATTTTATACTTTAATTCAAGTATAGGAAAGGAAAAATATTAAATTTCGACCTTAAAAACTAAAATAATAAATTAATTTCAATACTTCTATATTATAAATATTCATTGGAACGAGTAAAAAAGAGTTCAATTTAATATTTAGTCAAATTGAACTCAACGATTAGTCACTCTCTATAGATTATATAATTTCTCGAACTTATTTTCCAGATATTCAATGAAATAAATTGGATTTAAATCTTCTCCAGTTACATCCTTTATGATTTCATTAGGTTTTTTCAAGCTTCCATGCCTGTGAATTTTTTCTCTCAACCATTCCAGTATTTTATCAAATTCTCCCTTCATAAGCAGTTTATCTATATCCAATGATTTTCTCATAGTTTGTTCAAACTGGGCAGCATATACATTTCCTAAAGCATAGGATGGAAAATATCCAAATAGTCCGTCTGACCAGTGAACGTCCTGTAGTACTCCTTTTTTATCATTTGGTGGTATAATTCCTAAATATTCTTCCATTTTACTATTCCACACCCTAGGTAAATCCTTAACTTCTATCCTTCCTTCTATTAGCATCTTTTCTATTTCATAACGAAGCATTATGTGTAATGAATAAGTAAGTTCATCGGCCTCTATCCTTACTAAAGAATTTTCAGACTTATTTACCGCTTCATAAAATTCATTGACGGATATGTTAGAAAGCTGCTCTGGGAATATTTCTATCAATTTAGGGTATAAGTGCCTCCAAAAATTTATATTACGACCAAATAGGTTTTCATACATTCTTGACTGTGACTCGTGTATTCCCATAGATGTTCCAGTTCCAAGGATTGTTTCTGCTATATCTTCCCCTATATTCTGCTCATAAAGGCCATGACCGCCTTCGTGGATAGTACTATATATTGCGGATATGAGGTTATCTTCAAAATAATGGGTAGTTATCCTCACATCTCTAGGAGAAAAATCGATAGTAAAGGGATGCTCGCTTTCCTTTATCATTCCTGCTTCCTTATCAAAGCTGATTTTTTCAAGTAAATATTGGGAAAATTCTTTTTGTTTTTCAATAGGATAAGTTTCATTTAGAAAATTTGTCCTTATTTTCTTATCACTATTTTGAAGCCTTTTAACTAAAGGAACAATTCTCTCCTTTAAAGAGTTAAAAAATATATCCAACTTTTCAACAGTCATTCCAGGCTCATAATCATCTAGTAAAGTATTGTATGGATGGCTAGTATAACCTCTATATTCAACAAATTTCCTTAATGTTCTGATTATTTTTTCTAAATAGGGTTGAAACATAGAAAAATCTGATTTATTTTTTGCTTCTTCCCATACTACCTTTGATTTACTTAATAGTTCCACATATTCCCTATATTCCTCTTTAGGAATCTTCGTAAATTTATCATGTTTTTTACGTACTTCTTTAACAAGGGCATTTGTTATTTTATCAAGACTATCACTTTCCTTTTCTAAAGCTATTAGACATTCCTTCATTTCTTGGGAAAGGGTTAGCTTAAAAACCTCTCCAGCCAAGATTCCCAGTATCTTGGAACGGTCATCTACAGCCTTTTTTGGTGCTCCTGTAGCCCCATCCCAATAGATTAGGGACATAGAATAGTTATAGGCCCTATTTTTTTCGAGTATTTCATAAAATTTATTTTTTACTTGTTCCAGCTCCATAATTCTCCTCCTCACTTTCAAATACCTCTTTCATTTCCCTTAATTTTTTATAAATAAATCCCCCTACATTTTAATTCCTTAAATACACTTAAAACATTGGTTATTTAAAAAATTAAAATATAAATTTATAATTAAGCTCTACATATATGATAATATAATTTTTTTTATATGTCTAACCTTTTTAATAGACCAATCTATTATCATAGCTGCCTATAGCCACTATAGATGTGTGAGCTACAAACTTAATAAACGAAAGCAGCCACTGAGGTTTCCTTTAGAGCGATTTTTATGAATCTGTTTTACCTTCTATTACCTATCTATAAACAGATTTATAGCATGAGCCTAAAGGATTCTCTGTGGTTGCTGTAGTAAGTTAACTTTCTCTATCACTCATCTATAAAAAGGAGTTCTTATATTTCATCTCAATCGCTCTCTATAGACCTAAGAAATTATAAAGCTTTTAGAAATTTATCACAAATACCTTTTATTTTTTAAGTTCCATATGAAAACATGGTTGGGAGAAGAAAGCATAGGGCCTTTGGAACTAGAAACTAACAGAATAGATTAGCTAAAAAATATGTAGACTTTTTCTATAATCATCCCCAAAACAATTTTATTGTATCTTCATCGGGCTTTTTTCCAAAGTAGGCGCCTATTACAAAGGCAAGTAGAGAAATAATCAAGGTTTGAACAATCTGATGCATTCCAATGAATTTGATTTCAGTAATAGTAAAATATATAAAGGAACCTACACCTGCAACCATAGAAGATATTGCCCCCATTGCATTTGCCTTCTTCCAATAAAGTCCTAGAATAGTTGGCCACAGGAATGCTGCTTGTAGGCCTCCAAATGCGAAAAGGTTTATCCATACAATGAGTGAAGGAGGATTAATGGCAAGAATAAAAGCTAATACTCCAATAATACCTGTTGTAATAAAACTCATTTTGCTAAGCTTTTCTAAGCTAACATTTTTACTTCCATAATTCAAATACAAGTCTCTGATAATAGCCGCCGATGCTAAAATCAACATAGAATCAACGGTAGACATAATAGCTGCAAGGGGGCCTGCTATAAAAATCCCCGCAAGAATTGGATGCATAACCTTTACAGTTATTCCGGGGATAGCACCATCACCTTCCAATCCAGGAACAACTACTGAACCTAATACTCCAATTAAATGCATGCCAAGCATTAAGAATCCTACCACAAAGGTACCAACAATCATCGCATTATGAAGGGATTTTGAATCTTTAAATCCCATACATCTTACCGTAGTCTGAGGGAGACCTAAAACACCAAATCCCACCAGGACCCAAAATGATAGAATAAAGGGCTGTGAAATCTTGCCTCCTGCTGTTGGAGTCAAAGCTTCCGGGTTTGTTTGTGCAATCTTTGCCATTATGTTATCAATTCCGCCACCAGCCCTTAAAATTCCCATAAGAAGGAATATCGTTGCAAAAATCATTATGATTCCTTGAATAGCATCGGTAAGTGCAACGGCTCTAAAGCCTCCAATAGTTGTGTATACTATGACTGTAATACCAAACAATATAAGTCCAACATAATAATGATACCCTGTGATCCCTTCAAAAAGTTTAGCGCCCCCTATAAACTGTGCAACCATTGCAGCCATAAAGAATAGGAGTATGGCAATTGAAGAAAGAATTACAACTCCATCATTTTTATACCTTGCCCTAAGAAAATCAGTAACTGTAACAGCCTTTATCTTCCTAGATACAACTGCAAGCTTTTTACCTAAAATACCAAGGGTTAAAAAGGCTGTAGGAACCTGTATCATAGCTAAAAGTATCCATCCAAAGCCTAGGCTATAAGCAACTCCGGGTCCACCTACAAAGCTGCTGGCACTTGAGTAGGTGGCTATGAGAGTCATTGCTAATACAAATCCCCCCATGGACCTCCCTCCAATAAAGTACTCCTCTATGAATCCTTCTCCACTGACCTTACTTGACTTCCTCTTTGAATATAAAGCTATACTAAATATAAACACTAAATATAGAATTAAGGGTATTATCATTTGAAAATTTACCATTTACTTACCTCCTCTATCCCGCTTATTTAAGCTGCTTTTTTCTTCATCAAGGGGTATTTCTACGAAAAATTTTCTAACCACAAACCAAGTTCCAAAAGAGATAACCAGATACCCCATAATGCAGCTAAAGAAAAACCAACTTGGCATTCCCATGATATAGCTGTAATCCTCAATATCCTGTAAACCTAATCCATATGCAAAGCCATACCACCAAATAAAAAAGAATAGATAAAGTCCAAGGCTTATAAGGGCTTCTTTATTCATTTGTTTATTCTTTTCACTATCAATCATTTTTTTCATCGATTCCTCCTCTTGTTTTAGTTTCACCTTCTTTTTCGGCTAGACCCTCTTAAGTATAACTTAAATTTGAGATGCATGTCTATTTTTTTACTTATTTCTTAGCCCTTGGAAACCTTTTCTATATCATATTTTTTTGTTTAACCTCATTATTATAGGGAATATAATTAAATAGCTAATATATCATCTAGTGAGCATCAGCCTAACACTAATGATAAACAACTCTAAAATTTAGTAAATTTAAGTAAATAAAATTAGTAAAACAATAGGAGGTAGTTTAGGTGAAGTTTTTTTCAGAGATTTCTTTTATGAAGCAAAAGCTAATGACTAAGGTTATATACTCTCTTATACCCCTTATTCTTGCTTCAGTCTATTTCTTTGGTTGGAGATCCCTTGTTCTTCTCATATGGGTATCTGCTCTAGGAATTATCGTTGAATGGCTTTTTCAAAGAAAGTCCTCTAAAAAGGTTTCTCAAGCCGTTCTAGTAACAAGTATTTTATATACCCTTACATTACCTCCATCTACCCCATTTTGGGTCGCTGGACTTGGAATTATTTTTGGTATTATCTTCGGAAAGGAAGTTTTTGGCGGTTTTGGAAGAAACGTCTTCAATCCTGCCCTCGTTGCAAGGGCCTTTGTATATGTTTGTTTTCCAAAATATCTTACTCTTCAATGGTCCAGTGCTTCTAATTCCCTATTGGGAGGCTTTGGAGTTTATCTTACGGAACCCATAGATGTTCTCTCCCATTCAACCCCAATGCTTATTTTTAGAGAATCTGGAGCCATGGCTTCTTATTTCGATTTACTATGGGGAAATGTTTCAGGTTCCCTAGGGGAAACAAGTGGGATACTAATAATTATTTCCGCTGTGTATCTCATCTATACTAAAACGGCTTCCTTTGAAACTATAATTGGTATGACCGTTGGTTTTACAGGCTTAAGCTCAATATTGCACTTTTCTGGTATTAGCCAAGTTCCTAATCCCCTATTTGGTATACTATCAGGTGGTTTTCTTTTTGGAGCAGTTTTCATGGCTACGGACCCCATCTCTTCCCCTAGAACTAAGGAAGGTAGATGGATATATGGGGTTATAATAGGTATAGTAGCGGTTATAATCCGAGGATTTGCACTATTTGCAGGGGGTGTCATGTTTGCAATACTCATTGGAAACACCTTTGCCCCTATTATTGATGAATCCGTAAAGCATTATAAAAAATATAAAAAGAATAGAGAAAGAAGGGTCGCCCATGGCTAAAGGAAAAAAAAGTATAGTCTATCCTGTTACCTTTATGCTAATAGTCACTGTAGTCTTCACCCTATCCCTTTCATTGCTCAATGAGTTTACCATAGATAGAATAAACTATAACAGGGATTTAAAAATAAGGAGGACCCTATTATATGTATTTGATGTGGAAGTGGAAGCTTACTCTGGAGAATCTACAGATGCAATTTATAAAAGGTATATAGAGGAAAGGATTGTAGATGGTAAAAAGCTTTATATAGCTAAGGATGGAGATGAAGCCTACGGTTATGCCTTTCCCATAGAGGGAAATGGACTTTGGGGAAGTATCCATGGCTTTGCAGCTGTATCAACGGATTATAGTACATTATTGGGAATAGATTTCATATCCCACAATGAAACCCCGGGTTTAGGCGGTCGTATATCGGAACCAATCTTTAAAGACCAGTTCAAACAATTATCCCTAAGTGGTTCAGAGGGTGATTATATTATATTTAGGCCCGCTATAGGAGGAAATGTAGATACTATAACCGGTGCTACCGGTACGGCAAAAGCAGTTAGAGAAATCCTTAATGAAGATATACATGCCTTTATTTCACATATGAAGGGGGATAGGTAGATGTCAAATACAAAGTCAAAGGAAATATTTACTCTGGGTGTTTGGAAGGATAACCCCGTATACAGGCAGATTCTTGGTATATGCTCTGCCCTTGCTGTAACAAATCTCATGCTTAACTCATTGGTAATGGGATTAGGTCTAATATTTGTTACTGCCTTCTCAGAACTTACGGTGTCCCTTATCAGAAGGTTTACTCCAAAACATATTAGAATGATGGTACAGACCTTAATTATATCTGCCTACGTTATTATTGTAGATATATTGCTAAAGGCATATTATCCTAGTATGAGTGAAGCCCTAGGGCCATACGTAGGACTCATAATTACCAACTGTATAATAATGGGAAGATGCGAAGCCTTTGCTCAAAATAATCCTCCCATATATTCTTTTCTGGATGGTATAGCCTCTGGAACAGGTTATACAATAGTTCTTCTTATCATTTCTTTTTTTAGAGAGCTTTTAGGTTTTGGGACAGTTTTTGGAATAAATATCCTTGGAGATAGTTGGGTCAATTGGTCCCTTATGATTATGCCCCCTGGTGCATTCTTTATGCTTGCCCTGCTAATCTGGGCAACCAAGTCCCTTTTACCGGAAAAGGATGATGAGACTTCTAAAGGAGGTGCCGTTAACGCATGATAACAGTTAGCCCATTAGTAATATTTTTTGCTGCAATATTTACCAATAACATTTTACTTGCCAATTTTCTTGGAATGTGTTCCTTTATTGCAGTTTCAAGTGAAATAAAAACTTCTTTGGGTCTAGGGCAAGCAGTAACCTTTGTACTTACCTTTACAACCATATTTAACTATTTTATTTATCATTATATACTCCTTCCCTTTGGACTAGAGTATCTTCGTTTTATAGTATTTATAATAAGTATAGCAGCCTTTGTTCAATTAGTTGAAATGGTATTAGATAGATACTTTGAATCTCTCTACTATGCCCTTGGCATATTTTTACCTCTTATTACGGTAAATTGTGCAATATTAGGTGTTTCATTATTTATGGTAATAAGGCAATATAGCTTTTATCAAACTCTAGCCTTTGGCGTAGGTTCGGGCCTCGGTTGGACCCTGGCTATAGTAGCTATGGCCGGTATAAGGCAAAGAATAAAACACTCTAAAATACCTAAGGGATTAGAGGGAGCAGGTATTACCCTTATAATTACAGGTATAATGGCCCTTGCCTTTTTAGGATTCTCTGGAATTGTCCAGATACAATAGGAGTGATATATATGGATAGAGTATTCAATACAGTCTTAATAATTTCCTCAATATCAGCTACACTCGCCCTTTTACTATCAATTGCAAATAAAACCATTGCAAATTATGGAAACAAGAAAATAACAATAAATGATGATAAGGAATATATAGTGGATGGAGGCGATTCCCTATTATCCTCCCTTATAGAAAATGAGATATTTATCCCATCGGCTTGTGGAGGTAAGGGAAGCTGCGGATACTGTAAAGTCAAGGTGGATTCAGGAGGAGGGCAAACTCTTCCCACTGAATTAGGGTATTTAACCAATGAAGATAGGGAAGAAGGGGTAAGACTTTCCTGCCAATTAAAGGTAAAGGAAGATCTAAGTATATCAATCCCCGAAGAGCTCTTTAATTTAAAGCAATATGAATACACCGTTAACTTTATAAAGGATGTTACTTCAAAGATAAAATATTTAAGCCTCAATTTACCCGAGGGAAAGGAAATTGAATTTAAACCTGGACAGTATATTCAAATTTTAGTCCCCCAATACAAGGAAAATGACGAGGAAATTTATAGGGCCTACTCCATAGCCTCTTCTCCCGCTAGTAAAAATTATATAGAGCTATTTATAGGCTATACTGGTGGAATTTGTACTACCTACATCCATAAATACCTTAATGCCAAGGATAAAGTCTCCATTATAGGTCCCTTTGGTGATTTCTATTACCGTGACGGCAGCAGTGAAATGATAATGGTAGCCATAGGCACAGGATTAGCCCCTATTTTATCAATACTTAGATATATGAAGGAACACAAAATTGATAGAAAGGCTACATTTTATTTTGGAGCTAGAACGAGGGATGACCTCTATGCCTTAGAGGAAATAAATGAACTTGAAAGGGCATTGCCAAACTTTACCTTTGTCCCTACATTATCTAGACCTACAGAAAAATGCGATTGGACTGGAGATGTAGGAAGGGTTACAAATTGTCTAGAAAAATACCTTAACAACATAGAAGATAAAGAGGCTTACCTTTGCGGCAGTCCCAGGATGATTGATTCTGTGGTAGATATGCTGAAGGAAAGAGGTATGGGAGAAGAACAGATTTATTATGATAAATTTGAATAATAGCTATAATACTAAAAAAAGTCTAACCCTATGGATATGGGGTTAGACTTTGCAGATTGTTGACAAAGTCAAACAAGATGACAGGCTTTTGAGAAATCCGAAGTTCGAGGCGTGCTGAAACCGAGAGGCCGCAGCGTATATGGAAATACGTAAGGG
>JAKSBP010000381.1 GCA_022361035.1 Clostridia bacterium | reverse complement strand
CAGTAACGCTACTTGCACCGGCGGAGGAGATGTCGACGCGGGGGCTACCCCTATAGCTGACATCGCCGGAGCCCGACATATTGATGTCGGCGCGCTGCGCGATCAGGTCGTACGCGTTAAGGCTCGCCGAGCCGCTGAAGTCCAGCGTGAGATGAGTAGCTTCGCCGGACAGGCGACCGTGGATGATTCACCTCCAGCCACAAGTCCTTCATGCTGACGGCCTCACAAAGCAGACTCACATAAGGGGAACACCTTTTCAGATGTACCCATGCACGATTGTAGATTGCTTCAGTCCTCCAAGAACTCGGCCAGCTTTTGCCAGGTCTCGGCAAAGCCGTCCTCCATGCCCATCTCCAGCATCTGCTTGAGGGTTTCGGCGGAGTCGTACTCGGTCACGATTGTGACCTTCGTTCCCCTGCCGACCTCGGCCAGCGTCAACGTGGCTTTTGCCACCGGCATCCCGGGTGCGACAACGCCGTTTTCATCGCAGAACTCATCGACGTACTCGAACGAGTCCTCCGGTTGCATGTTGCTAAACGATGCCCTACCCCAGCTGGTTTTTCCGAACCATTCCTCTTGGGCTGGGTCCACACACTTCATACCGTAGTGCCAGTAACCGCCGTTCGAGAAATCCATGTGCTTGATCTCGGTCTCCCAACCCCGCGGTCCCCACCACCGCGCGAGCATCTTCGGGTCCGAATACGCGCGCCACACCTTGCTCTTCGGGGCGTCGAATGTGCGCGCGACGATCAGTGTCTTCTTGTCGTCGCCAACGGTGAATGTCGTCTTTCCCATCGGTTTTCTCCTTGCGGTACACGGAACATAGTGTCCTCGTTGAACAGTAGTTCCTATCAGCTGATGCGTAACGCTCCGTCACTCTTCCTTCAGAATCTCGTCGAGCCGATCGAAGCGATCAGCCCAGATGCTCGCATATCGCGCGATATGCTCCTTTGCCACGTCCAACGTGCTCGGCACGATCGTCACGACCAGTTCCCTACCTCGACGATGCTTGGTAACCAAGTCGGCCTTCTCCAGCACTTTGATATGCTTGGAAATCGCCGCGAACGTCAGCATATAGCTCTCGGCAATTTCTCCGATACTCAACGCCGTTTCGGAGACCCGCGCGAGGATATCGCGGCGTGTCGAATCGGCCAGGGCGCCGAACAACCGATCAAGACTCACATTTGATTCAACCATTTGGTTGAATGATAAAATAT
>JAKSBP010000383.1 GCA_022361035.1 Clostridia bacterium | reverse complement strand
GTAATAGTGAGTATGTCTGCCTTACGCAACTAATAGATTAATTTTTAGTAGTGGTATTTATTTAACCTCTCTTCAAAGAATATAGCTAATTGAGATAGTATCTGTGCCCAGCCCCTATATCTTTGAGTCCATTTCTTTTGTATATCCATTGTTGCAAGATAAATCATCTTAAACAGTGATTCACCTGTGGGAAATACAGATTTTGATTTTGTTACTTTTCTAAGCTGTCTATTATAGCTCTCTAGAGCATTTGTTGTATAGATTATAGTTCTTATTTCTGGTGGATACTTGAAAAATGTCGCTAGTTCATCCCAATTATTTCTCCATGACCTTATTGCTATCTGATCTACTTTTTGCAAATTCTATAGCATCATTTATTTCTTTTTCAGTAACTTTTATCATGTTCATTCTCCTTTCATGTAAATTGTAAAGTTAGTGACGTTATAAAGCTAATTTGAGTTGCTCATATTTACCATCAGCAAACTTTCGCATTTCTCCAATGCATTTTCCATCTCCATACACTTGATATGGAATACCTATATATTCTAATACTCTCCATAGCCCTAAACCTTCTTTACTTGGACCCCAAAATTCACCCTTTTCATCTTTATGCCATTTGCCACCGTTAATACAGTACTGATATTGTCTTGGATGAGTTATGACCATTCTTTGAAATCTATTAGGGTATTTTTCAAGATTCACCCCGTACATGCAATACATACACCCTGTACGATCAGCTCCCATATCATATATCTTTGAATATAGAATATTATTGCTTCGTAAATAATTCCATATATCCTCCTCTAACCAGAATGATAAAGGCATAGATCTTGGATGCGTAGTATAAAAAGCATTACATCCATGTTGAGTCCACTGGTTCATTCTTCTTTGAGATTCTATTGCCATTTCACCTGAAAAAGGTTTTCTGCCAGTTTTTCTTTCGTATTGATGAAAAGGTTGTTTTTTCATTACGTCACAACATCTACTTGATATCTCAAATGGTGCTTCTAAAAAAAATTTCCATTTCTCTGAAAGTTTCCCCATACTTCCACGTTCATCACCATGCAATATGTAGTTACGATATTTCTTACTAAGATTATGATGCCTAAGTTTATAGATTTTGTATGAGGTATCTTTAGATATGACAGGATAGCCATATTTCTTTATAACTTCTCTAAATGACATCCTAGGTCTTCTATATATTACATTATCAATTGTTTTAATAAATTCTTTTATCTCTGGATATTCAAGTCCAGTATCAATGAATACTGCTGGAACTTCTGGATATAAACACCTTACTAGATGCAACAACACTGTACTATCCTTCCCACCAGAGAAACTTATATAGACTTCTCCATTCCAATGCTCATACCACTGTCTTATTCTAATCAATGTCATTATGATTTTCATTTCCAAAGGTAATGATTGTTTTTGTTTTAGCTGCCATGTTCCTGTCATTTTATCATCATCTCCATATATGAATATTTGTTCTGAGCAAATATACATTGAAAACAAATTAAACTAATGTTCTCAACTCATCATTTTATATAAATCTCATAAAGTTAATATCAGCCATATAATCCTATAACTTTATTTTTATTTATCCAAAAAAATTAGGGATTCAATCATCCAATTGAATCCCTTTATCTATAGCCCGAACTTATAATATCTATTTTTAATAAAACTTTGTACTTAGCCATATTGATAAACCTTTTATATATTTATCAACTTCAACACCATGGAGCTCCCTACTTGCTATTTCCATGGTTTTGTTATAACCTTCCATATCATCTAAATGATCTTCAAGGCCATTCATTTTAAGAAAAACACCTCCAGCTGTGATAGCAACTCTCTTATTGCCATCTACAAAACAATGACTGTTCGCAAAAAAATATATTAGCATGGCAGCCTTTTCATAAATCGTTGGATATTTATCATACCCAAAATATCCGTGCTGCTGAGCTAATATACTTTCAATCTTTTGGTCAGTATTGTTATAATGACCCATATCACCGCCAAATTTATTAATAGTATGTTGATGAATTATATATATATGTTTTTTATCTAAAAGTTTTATCACTTTGACAATTCCTTTAACATTTTTTCATGTTTTTTATTAAATTCTTTTAATGACTTCATGAAGTCATAGTTATCGGAATCTGTTTTTTTAACTGGCGGTTTTTCAATAACTTTCTTTCTTTCCATACTTCCACCTTCTTTTAATTTATTCTTTTATTTAATTATACCACCTCTGTCAAATCATATCAAACTAACTTCTTAACTATAAGTATTAACTAAACAGAGGTAATTATACCTTGCTTAAATGGTATTCACATTTTTAGAACAAAGTCTTAGAAGCCAAAAGCAAGCTGACCCTTCTTATTAATTTCTAGAGCATATTTAATATTTTCCTCTATTTCCTTAGGGTTATATTTAATATACATATTTTCTAATAGGCTATTTGTTTTATCGTCTGTCCCCATTAACCAAGGTATGTAGAAGTATCCATTCAGGTGTGTAAGTTTAATCATTAAGAGGTCTATATCTACTGCCTGTAGTCTAAGAATCCAATTTGACATATAAAGCAACATTATTCCGCTACCACAGCAAGGTTCAACCTTTTTCGCATATTTAGCTGCTTCACGACCGGCTCCAGACATCAGTATGTCTACCATAAACTCTACGATAACACTTGGAGTGGGATAAAACTGATTAGAATTAAAACCCTTTCCCCCATACATTTCTGATGCTATATTCATGAAGTAGTCCGCAGGGAACATTAACATTAGATCTCCCTGAAAGTTTTTGTACCAATATTCATTGAGAGAGTCATCTATTTGGGATGGAAATTCCTTAACTAAAGGACTCCCCCATCCATATAGCAGCCAATCTACAAATAAGAGAAATGTTTGATATCCTCCAAAACTCATATTGAGAGGAGGATTTAAACATTTTTCAATCATTTTTGATACAAATCTAAATTTCTCATCATATGGATGATGAAAGTTTAGTTGTGGTATAGGCTTACCTTCTACTTTTTGAGTAGTTCTAATATCTAGCCAATATGACCATCTACCATTTATTAGTGCATCTGAGCTAATTAGGATGGGCCTTAACCAGCCATGATAAGTTTTATCTTTAATAGGAACATCTTCCCATTTAAAGCCTTTACCAAATCTTTTAATGTACTCTACTTGCATAATACTAGTATATTCCATGTACGTGGCTACTTTTTTCTTATCCTTCGTTGCCCTTTTAGAAAATCTTTTCCTTACTTTCTCAACAGTTAACATAAATATTCCTTTCTTAGTGAATAATTAAAAGTCAATCGCAAAGCTCTGCAACTGACTTCTATAATATGCCTTCATCCTTAACACCAATTAAAAAAATCTAAGTATTTAAATACCTAGATATTAAAATAAAAATATAATTTTTAAAAAGCTATCAATTATAATGGCCTGCTCTATACAGCTCTTACTTCATCCATTCTAAATTCAACAGTAAAAAAGTTAAAGAATTCTACTTCTAAGAATTCTCTATTTTTAGAACAGCTAATAACCTTTCCTTTCAATCCTTTTATCTTGCTTTTGCAAGTCTTTTCTACTAGAACCTCTACGCTATCTCCTGCTTCAATTATATTTCTCGTATTAAATCTTTTATCATATATTTCTATTTGAATACTTTCTGATTTAGGAAAATTACTTGTTCTATATAAATGTATGTCTTTTTTCAACTGTCCGTAAGTTTCATAAAAAGAAATATCTCTATAATCTGGCCTGGGACCTATAAATATGACACCTTCATTTAAACGTCCTTTGTCACCAACTATAAATCCAATTTCCTCATATCCCCCTACTACTATATGTATTTTATTATTCGCTACTACAACTTCTGAATTTTCCCCACTCTTAAAATGAGATAGACCAGTTATTGGAACAATAACCTTCTTTATACCATCTATTTCTATCAAACTATAATCTCCAAAACCCTCGATTTCAGTAAAGCTTCGTATATTAGTTTTAAACAGTGAAGTAAATTCATCCCCCGTATAGTAGGAAACATTTAGAGTACAATGATTGTATATATGATTATTATAAATATAAATATCCTCATTGCAATCAACTGTTACTCGTGATATATTAAATAACCTACAATCACTAATAATAAAATAGTTTTTAGTTCCGTATTTCTTTAATGTGACATCTAATTTTTCTATCTCATGATATTTACAAACTACTTCCCATATATAGCTATCAAAAACTAATTTTTTTACATTCTTCTTTGAGATATATGAGATATATCTTCTATGACAATAAAGATTGTTTAGCCATTCTACTGGTGCTAAATTCTTATCCTTCTTGTATAAATTGTATAAATAGTCATCTAACCATTTATAACCATTATAGAAAAAGGTTTTTTTTGCACTCCTACCATCATTGTACATATAAAAATTACTATTATCTGATATTTTTATCTCATAGTAGTCATTTTTCTCTGTGTTTAAATTATGGATATTTTTCATCTCCATAAAATAAATTTCCACATAGGTAGCTTGTAGCTCTTCATCATAACCAATTAATATGGGTCTATCTTTACCTTCTTCTATAGGCTCTTCAATAAATTCATTTCTTCTAAACTGTTCTAATACTTCATATTTTATCTCATTTCCATATTTTAAAGAACCTCTACCAGCTACTTCAATACTGTCCTCAAGCAAAAAACAAAGCTCTTTATTTCCTTTTTGATTCATTGGAACAACTACCTGATAATCATACTGCATCTCACAGGTATTTTTTTTAATATTATTTTTTAATTGATTAATACCTGGTTTAAGTTTAAAACCACAAATTTTTTCTACCGCATCAGTAGTCAACTTTACACAACTTTTCATATTCCTTCCTCCTTAATCTTTTTTAATATTCCCTCATACAAAACAAGCTTAATCTTTTATATCCCCTCCTTATTGAGAATTAAAAAAACTCCACTGGTTAAAAACCGGTAGAGTTCAACTACTCAATTATAATTTAATTATATGCCTTTCCAGGACTTTTGATAATTAGGCTTTGCTTAAAAAGCCTTGTTAAAAATAATAATTATAGATTTATTATAACATAAATGTAGATAAAACGATAGAATATCTCATCCCCTAATATTCATAATATTTTTCATCTACAACAACTCCAAAGTCTGAACTATATTCAGCCTCTACTACTACATATCCCTCAACAAATTTATATCCTTTGTCTAGGACATACCTAACAGGTAATGGTATTTCATAGTCATCCATATTACTTTCTTTTGCTTCTTCCAGATGAACCTGTAACACACTCATTATACAATGTCCAGAATCCAAAACATAATAATTATAAGGCTCTAACTCGCTAGGAAGTTCCTTGTATTTTATATTTTTCACCATATGTTTTATATCTTTTAAACTCTCCCTCATTTATACACCCTCCTGATTTTATTATATTTTCTAACCTTTATAGATACAAAAATAAGAAGTATAATACCTAATATGCTGAATATATTATCCTCATGTTTTTTACAATAATTTATTAATTGACTGTTTATGTATTTATGTTTATACTACAATTTTATAATATTAAGCAAAATTTTCAATAATTAATTTTTACAAAAAAAAATTAGAGGTATTTCTTTAAGAAATAGAATAACCTCTAGTTTCATTCCATCTTTATATCAACGGTTATATATATCTTGATATTCTAAACAAACATCATCATATTGTCTCTTCTTTCCGTCTATCCTACACATAAATATGCATTCTTCATATAATTTGCAGTTAATACATTTTTTATCCTCATTATACATATTATTTATAAATTCACCTCCAATAAATGATATATATTTTACAATTAATCCTTCCCCCAAAAATACTATTAAATGTAATATATTGTCTCTATATAATAATACTACTATAAAATTTTACAT
>JAKSBP010000031.1 GCA_022361035.1 Clostridia bacterium | reverse complement strand
TTTTCCAGATATTTACCTAAATGCCAGTCGGAAGTATGTAGTATTTTCATTCTACTCTCACCTCCTTATCTATGTCAAATAAATATATATAGCTTTCTTTAACCCTTTTTTCTGTAATTTTTTCTAAAGCTTCTTTATATAGCTCCATCTGTACCCTATACCTCTCTACTATCCTTCCTATATCTCCATAAAATATATTGCCCGTCTTATAATCTATTAGTACAAGGTCATCTCCATCTTCAAAGTAGCAGTCGATAATCCCCTGTATAAGCAGCTCTTCCTTACAGTCCTCTAAGTCATCAATTACATCGGATGCCTTCTTTTTTAGAATAAATGCGGCTTCCCTATATATTCTATCGGCTTTGAGTACCCTTTTTCCTATATGACTTTCAAAGAAAGCCAGTATTTTCTGTGGATTAACTACCTTAGCCTCACCAGGGGTCAACAATTCCCTAGTAACCATATTATCTATCTGTTCTTCTATCTGAGCTAAGTCAAAGATTTTACTTAAATCTAGATGCTGCATAACAAAGTGGATAATAGTCCCCACTTCTGCCTTTGTAAAGGGCTTCCTTCCCTCAATAAAGCTTGGCCTTTTAACCAGAGAGGGTATTTTAAATACTATATCATTCATATTTCTTGCCGATGCCTTTTTGATATCGCTAACTGCCAGCTTCGAGGGTACTCCAACATCACATTCATGGGGATATTGCCACTGGAATCTTTGACTTATAATCTCCCTATACCTGGGCCCTACATCTAGTTTAAAGTCTTCAAGCTTTATCCTTTCTTCCATGTTTGTCTCGGCCTGACCAATTTCCTTAAAATATAAATCCTTCTTACTTAGGAACTTGATTGTCCACTTAGATTTTTCATTATAATCTATCAAATCTTCATTAAAGGATACCTGAGCAAGGTCCCTTATGGGCTGTCCATCCCTATGCTGTACCAGGGAGGAGCATAACCAATCAAGATAGGATTGGCTCCTAACTAGATTAAAAAGGCTGGTGCCCCTAAGCCACTTCTTAGCTTCACTAGCTAATTCCCTTACTGAACCAATCAGTATTAGCTTGTCCACAGCCCTGGTTAGGGCCACATAAAGTATCCTCATCTCCTCCGATAAATTCTCTATTTTCATTTTTCTTTTTATGGCCAATTGTGGAAGGGTTTGATTGTATATCCTCTTTTCTATATCTATAAACTTCGGCCCTAGGCCCAGATTTTTATGGAGAAGTATATCCTGTTGTATGTCCTTGAGGTTGAACTTTTTACCTAGGCCACAGCATATGACCACAGGAAACTCCAAACCCTTGCTTTTGTGAATACTCATAATCCTGACCACATTCTCATTTTCTCCTAGGATTTTAGCACTCCCCATATCGCCTTTACTCTTTGTAAGTTTGTCTATAAACCTTAAAAAGAGGAATAGACCATTTATGGCACTTTTCTCAAATTGGCTGGCTCTATCTACTAATATTCTCAGGTTTGCCTGTCTCTGTATGCCTCCCGGCATAGCTCCTACATAATAATAGTATCCCGTTTCTATTAAAAGTTTCCATATAAATTCATCGAGCTTCAAATACCTTGCTTGTGCTTCCCAGTCCTGCAATTTCCTGAGAAACTCTTCGAGTCTCATCTTCAACTTATCTTCGTTGTTACTGACATAATCCTCTATGGCACTATAGTAGCTTTCTTCCCTATTTTCTAGCCTTACCCTTATTAATTCCTCTATATTAAAATTCCCTATTGGGGACCTCATAACACTAAGGAGGGGTATATCTTGCCTTTTATTATCTATTAACCTCAGTAGGTCCAGGAACATATTTATTTCAATGGTGTCAAAGTATCCCGAGTTATCATCGGTATATACTGGAATCCCTTCCTTAGTGAAGGTTTCTGTAAATATTGGGGCCCATGTTTTAGGGGACCTTAAAAGGACCACTATATCCCTATATTCTAGGTTCTTATATTGTCCCTTTTTAGCATTATAGCTGGGCTGTCCAATTAGTTCCCTTATTTTAGCCGCCACAAACCTAGCCTCAACTTCAATCTTTGACAGTTCCTCCAGCTCCTCTGTCACTTCCTTGTCAGAATCCATTATATTTTCAATAATATTTAGCTCTATATTGGGGTCTTCAATTTCTTCAAAATCTAAGCCCCTATATAGGTAGGCATCCTCCGTATAATCTACCTCCCCTAGGTTCTCTGACATTATATTTTTAAATAGATAGTTTATTCCATCCAATATTTCTGACCTGGTTCTGAAGTTTTGTGATAAATCTATTCTCCTATTAAGCCCATCTCCATCCTTATTATAACTCCTATACTTCTCTATAAAAAGTGAAGGGTCCGCCAGCCTAAATCTATATATACTCTGTTTTACATCCCCAACCATAAACATATTGTTCTCACCCTTTATACAGTTTAAGATGGTTTCTTGAACAATATTACTGTCCTGGTACTCATCCACAAAGATATGTTGAAATTTCTTTTTATATTCCCTTTGTACTTCATCCTCCTCTAAAATATCCAAAGCATAATGCTCTAAATCGTTGAAGTCTAGTATTCCCTTATCCAGTTTCTTTTCCCCATATTTTTCCCCAAATCTGATTACCATATCTCCTAGATATTTCATCATGGGATACATTGTGTTTATTTGACTTAAATATTCATCGAAGCTTTTTACTAGCACCTTTTCCTTTATGGACTTAACGCTGTCCTTATATTTATCCCTTAGCTCCTTTACTTCCCTTTGTAGGTTTTCATCTATCTCAAGCTTCCTATTGCCCCGAATCGTCTTAAGTTTTGGATACTTTATCCCATTAATGCTGCTATAAAAATCCTTAATGCTAGCTTCTAAGGTGGTAAGAAGATGGTCAAGGTTATTGATATCAAGAAGTAGAGCCTCTTCATATTCCTTGGGCCCTTGGATTTTATTGCAGTAGGCTACAGCACTCCTCAAAATATCCCTTGAACCTTCAAGGTCAATCTTTATACTGTCCTTTATGGTTTCAATCCATATGCTGATTTCAAACTCTCCCTTGGACATATTAAATTTTTCTATGTTCTCCTCAAGCCACTTTTTGGGATAGGGCTTACTTTGAATAAATCCATAGATTTTAAGTATCAATTCCTGAAGCTTTTTATCTTCTCTATTTCCTCCAAAACCCTCAACTAATTCTACAAACTGCTCCCTTTCCAGTTTGTATTCTTCTTCTAAAAGCTCATCTAAGGTTTCCTCAATGAGAATACTGGTTTCAGTCATATCTCCTATTCTAAAGGATGGGTCTATACCCACCAGATGAAAGTTTTTTCTTACCACATCTATACAAAAAGAGTGTAGGGTCGTTATATAGGACCTTCCCAATAGAGTAATCTGCCTTCTAAGATGCTCTTCATGGTCTGAGCCCCTTTCTATTTCATTTATAAGGGCATCAAGTATTCTTTCCCTCATTTCTCCCGCAGCAGCATTGGTAAAGGTTACGATAAGAAGCCTATTTATATCGAGCTTGTCTTCTGTGGTAAGCCTTATTATTCTCTCTACTAGAACCGCCGTTTTACCGGAGCCTGCCGCAGCCGATACTAAAAGGTTTTTTTCCCTTATTTTTATGGCTTCCTCCTGAGCCCTAGTCCAGTTTGGCATCCTTCTCACCCCTATCCTCCGTATCTATTTTCTTTATTACTTCCTCATCCCTTAGCTTCCTTATGACCCTATAATTATTGTTTGTAAAGTTCCTATCGAATTGACATATTGCTTTATAGGGACAATAGGTACAGGAAACATGGTTTTCCACCTTACAGGGCTCTATTTTGATGTTTCCCTTTAATATTTCCCCTCCAATTTCTACTATGAGGTTTTTAACATGCCTTATTAGACTATATAACTCATTTTCCTCTAAAACCGATGAACTCTTGCTAAGTTCACCATCTCTTTTTAGGCTGGCGGGAATAACAAGGGAATTTCCTTCCTCTCCTATATCCCTATCCATGGCCTTTACTACCTTTATATCCTTTATGATGATTCCATCCATTTTAAGCTTTTTCATTATTTCCTTCTCTATGTTTTTCGGATTGTTATCATTTGTTTCTATCATGGGGTCATCCAGCTTAAAATAAAATACTCCCCCAGGATAGACATCGTCAATCCTCAGCTTATCCTTATTTTCCAGTATGGCATCGAGATACACGATAAGCTGAATCTGTAGTCCGTAATATACATCGGATAAACTAAATTTTTTACTTCCCGATTTGTAGTCTATTATTTTTACATAACTTCCTCTTTCATTCTTTAATATATCTATCCTGTCTATTCTACCTTCAAGCTTAATCTCCTCTCCATCGGGGAGTTCTATTATAATGGGTGGAACTTTACTGAAGGAGCCCTCACCAAAATCAAATTCATACATTGATGGTGTAAAGTCTCCCTTTTTAATATGCTCAGTCAAAGTCCAAGCCGCTCGTTTACTAACCCTTTTTAGTTTTTTTACAAGATATCTATATCTGAAGCTGCTTTCCAGTATTTTATAGCCAAAGTTTGGAGCTATCTCATCTATTATACTTTCTACTATCTCATCACATTTATCCTTATCTATAGCCCTCCAGCTGAGTTCTTCTAAGGACAGCTTCTGGGCGAAGTTTTCCATTGAGTCATGAAAGAGCTTTCCTATGTCAGGGATACCTACCTTGTATTCCCGTCTTTCCTTGGGCTTTAAGCCGTAGCTTATGAAATGGGCAAAGGGGCAGTTTACAAATCTCTCAAGCCTTGAGATGCTTGACTTAAGTGGGGTACTGTATAGAGTTTTTGCCCTCTCTTCACCTATATATTCCTCTTGGTTATCATGGAAAAGCCCATCTATCATCATAGTCCGTCTCTCATCCCATCTTTCATTGTGATAATACCAGTCATAAACCTCATTCCAAAGACTATGTACAGGATTCTTATCTATCTTAAGTCTTAAATTTTCTATCAAGTATTTAAATGTAGGTATAGGAGTGGAAACTAGCTTAAGCTGCCTTTCCTCATCTTCATTGGTATTTCCCTTCATGATATCACTCATGGGGTGGAGCTTTGGATAAAGCTTCTTTACTTTGTCTATAAGTATAGATGGCCTCAAGGCCCTTCCCTCATTGTCCGATAATGCATAGCTTATCCATAGATATTTCGATGGCTTTGCAAGGGCCGTATATATAGAAAATTCTTCTTCCTTAAGCCTTGTTTCGCTATCCGATGGAAGGTCTATTCCCTTCTCTTTAATTAGTAATTTTTCCTCATCAAGGAAAAGACCCTTATCATCGAGGCCTGAGGGTAGAATACCATCGTTCACACCCACAAGGAAAAGGGCCTTTACATTATGACTTCTAGACCTTTCAAGGCTTCCCACAAGTACCTGGTCAATTGTAGGAGGTATAATTCCTACTTTGTATTGAGAAAAACCTGCTTCCAATATCCTTCTGTATTCCTTTAGGTTTACCTCAGTATCACCTAAAATCTCCACTAGCTGATTGAGGACCTCCATAACAATATTCCATATCTGAGTATATTCGTTTATATACTCTAGCTTATTCCTTTGTCTTAGAGCCTCTATCCACGTATCTAGTTTGGTCTCAATTCCAAGTCTAACTAAAAATTCAAATAAATCACTACTAAAATCCGATACTCGTCTTCTTCCCTTTAATATATCCTTAATATCCATGAAGGGGTCTATAAATTTCTTACGAATTTCATTTATTTGGCTTAGGTATTCATCTTCTTCCCTTTCATATTGGAAGTCATTAAACCATTTCTTTCCTTCAATACCATACTTAAGCACGAAATTTTCAAGTTCCTCCGCTTCGTCCTTATCCAAGGTACAAAACCCGGTCTTGATAAATCTGAAAACATCGTCATATTTATAGTTTCTACTTATTATATCCATAGAGGATAATATAAGTTTAATTATTGGGTTATTCATTATATTTCTCTTTTCATCTATAAAAAAAGGAATTCCATATTCATTAAAGACTCTTTTCACAGTGAGTCCATAGGTTTCCATGGCTCCATTTACAAGGGCAACATCCTTCCATCTATAGCCCTTGTCCCTCACCAAGGAAATAATTCTGGAAGCTGCACTTTCTATCTCTGTATATTGATTTGTACCGTAAAAAATTTCTATACTCTCCGATTCTCTATCGTACTTATTATAGGGATATGCATAAATCTCCCTCTCAATATGCCTAAGAGCCGATGACCTATCTTTTTGGCCTTCTAATACAGTTTTAGTCTCTTTTACACTATGCCTATGGGCTATGTCCCTTATTTTTTTAAAGGTTTTATTGGTAGGTGCAAATAGACCCTTATCCCTGGTTTCTTCATTAGAATCTCCGGTTATTGATATGTTGGTCTTTTCCACTTTAAGGATAAGCTTTTCTAAAATCCTATATTCCTGGGAGGTAAAGCCGTTAAAGCCATCTATCCATATCTCTGCACCATCTAGGAAGTTGGCTTCATCTATCCTATCAATAAGCATACTTAGCTTGTCCTCTTCATCGGTATATTTTCCATCCATGTATTTTGTAAACCTCTCGTACATGAAGCTTATATCCTTTATCTTTTTAGTAAACATATTTTCCTGTTCAAAGGAGGTAAGGATTTCCTTTAGGGTATCAGGATATATGTCGTTTCTCTTTAGTTCAGTTATAAGGGTACAGAAATTCAATAGAAAACCCTCCTGTTTACTGGCTTTACTATAAATTTCAAGCTCTTTAGAATGTTTATCAAAAAGTCTTTTTAAAACCATTATTTTTCCAAGCTCATTTATATCTATTTTCTTTAATCCACCTACTTCATTAAAAACTTTTTGGGCAAGTCTTTCAAAGCTAATAACTTCAGCCCTCATTATCCCTGAAAGCTCATTGGTAGTTATAAGGTCAAACTCTGTCTGAAGGGTAAACTGTTCGGGGACTAACAACAGCAGCTTATTTTCCCCTCCCTGCTCTAATTTATGCTTTATCTCTTTAAAAATCCTTTCCCTTTTACCGCTCCCTGCCCTTCCTAATATATATCTAATTTTCAAACTATCACCTCTTTATTTAAAGAGCATCTAAAGATATTTGAGTTTGTTAAAGCCTATCACCTTGTTAACAATATGAAGATGCTTTGCCGTTGCTCTAACTTAAAATTTCTCTATCTATATATGATTATATACAATTTCTATACAAATCCTACTAATCCTCTATGGTATTTAAAGAAATTTTTTGCAGAAAAAGGAAAACATTTTCCCGAAATTTATATCTAGATTTGTCTAAAAAACACTTTAAATTCAAGTTCTTCTTTGATAGAATAGTTGATAATATGGTCAATAAAATATTTTACAATAAAATGGAAAATGAACTCCTTTAGCAAATACTAAAACTTGGAGACTTCAATAGGAGACTGCGTTCCACATTCAATAGAAGGTAAAGCCCATGTTTGCAGAGGTGGGTTCTTTAAGAATTGATAAAAATTTATCATATTTTTTGCTTTTAATGGTATTTCTCTTTGAGAAATACCTTAACCCTATTTAAATCATTAATATATGTATTTAGTAATTTTATAAGGGGAGTGTTGATATGAATCTACAATCAATTAAAGAACAGGACCAAGAAGTTTACGAAAGCATCAAACTGGAAATGGAGCGTCAATCGAATAAAATTGAACTGATAGCCTCTGAAAATTTTACCAGTAAAGCAGTAATGGAAGCTATGGGTTCCCAGCTAACTAATAAATATGCTGAGGGCTATCCTGGAAAGAGGTATTACGGTGGCTGTGAGCATGTAGATACTGCTGAGAATCTAGCCCGTGATAGAATGAGGGAATTGTTCGGTGGAGAGCATGCAAACGTTCAACCCCACTCTGGCTCCCAGGCAAATATGGCTGTATATTTTTCAGTTTTAGAACCTGGAGATAAGGTTCTAGGTATGGACCTATCCCATGGTGGACATTTAACCCATGGAAGCCCCGCTAACTTCTCTGGCAAACTTTACGAATTTATTTCCTATGGTTTGAATGACAAAGGATATATTGATTACGACAAAGTAAGGGAAGTAGCCTTAAAGGAAAAGCCTAAAATGATAGTTGCCGGTGCTAGTGCCTATAGTAGAGACATTGATTTCAAAAAATTTAGGAGCATTTGCGACGAAGTGGGTGCCTACCTAATGGTAGATATGGCACATATCGCAGGTTTAGTTGCTGCTAATCTTCACCAAAATCCAGTTCCTTATTCAGATTTTGTTACTACTACTACCCATAAAACCCTAAGAGGCCCAAGGGGTGGTGCTATTCTTTGCAAGGAAAAATATGCAAAGATAATAGATAGAAATATCTTTCCAGGAATTCAAGGGGGACCCCTTATGCACATCATAGCTGCCAAGGCTATATGCTTTAAGGAGGCAATGTCTCAGGAGTTTAAGGAATATCAAAAAAAGGTTATTGAAAATGCCAAGGTATTAGCCAAAGCCCTTGAGGATAGAAACTTAACAATAGTTTCTGGTGGAACCGATAATCACTTGCTTTTAATAGACCTTAGAAGTAAAAATATAACTGGTAAAGATGCTGAGCATCTATTGGACGAAGTAGGTATAACAGTTAATAAAAATACTGTACCGAATGAAACAGAAAGTCCATTTGTTACAAGTGGTATAAGAATTGGTACTCCTGCCACTACTACTAGAGGCTTTGATACAGAAGCAATGGTAGAAATTGCAGACATTATAAATTGGACTATAGATAATAGATCAGGTGATTTAAAACCTGCTAAAGAACGGGTTAAAGTTCTTTGTGACAAGTTTCCATTGTATTAGATAAATAGTGGACAAGTACACTTTTGGTAGTCCTCAGCTTTCAGTAAGATAAAGTTACTCTAATATTAAAACCTCCGAAATGAAATCGGAGGTTTATTTATTTCTTCTTAGATTTGCAAAGGATATAGATGTTATACCGATTAATATTACTAAAAACCATCCAATAATCCTCATTGATATATTCATAAAAAATTCTAGGGGAAGCATTTGTATAAGTACTTCCCTTTTAGGGTCTAGCAACCATAAATCGTTGGTAAAAAATATTTTGTGAAAATAGGTAAAATATCTATGGAAATCTATATTGATTAGAATATATAAAATTAGCATTAATAAAATTGGAATTATACCGGACCATAGCAATCCCCTATATATATCTTCTTTTTTTCTTTTAGAAGCTATAAGTATTGTTATTAAAGCTGCTAGAACAAGAATCCATGCCATATTTCTTAGGTTATGTGCTCTAATAAATAATTCCTTTACATCTACCATGTGCTGTTTTTCCCGCTGACCAAAAACTTCCCTAAGCTCCCCATTGATTATTGCCTGCATGTTTAAATCCTTAGCATCATCCTTTATATAGGCTATGAGCCTATTACTAACCCTGTTTAAATCTTCCTCAATCATCCCTGTAACCTCTGATGCCTCATATCTTTCAAATTCTTTTATATAAAAATCCTGATTATAGGAATAGTACTGTAAAATTGTAATCAATATAGCCAGGGGTAAAAAAACAATAAACAATACTTGGCATATATTTATAAGTAATCTGCATTTCTTCATATCTAACTACTCCTGCTCTTTTTTTCTTTTAGACATCTTATTCTCATACATCATTTTATCGGCATTATTAATGGATTCTAATATATGTTTATCGCTATTATACTCATCATAGCCAATACTTAATGTAAGTTCATGTTCTAACATATTATTTTTATTATTCCATTTATCAAGGCTTTTCTTTACTCTTTCAATATATTTTTCGGCAAGTTCCCTTTTACTATTATATAATACCACTAGAAACTCATCTCCACCATACCTTACGGTTATATCACTCCCCCTTGCTGAATCCTTTAGTATTTTTGCTACATCTTTAAGTACTATATCACCAATATTATGACCATAATTGTCATTTATAAATTTAAACTTATCTACATCAATTATTAATATCATTAAATTTAAAGGTATGTTTTCTTTATCAACATTGTGTATATACTGGTTGAAATAATGTCTATTGTATAATCCCGTTAAGGAATCCTTTGTAGCCATCTCCTGTAGCTCTAAATGGGCACGCCGCAATTCTCTAGTTCTCTCATTAACCAGTTTTTCCATATTTTTATAAGTATGTTTCAATTCATAGGACATCTTCTTTATTTCGTAGCCTAGGAGTTCAAGTTCGTCTCCAGTATCTATTTCAAGTGCCACATCAAAGTGACCCTTTCCTATACTTTCAACTGCTTTTACAATCTTGATTATTGGTCTAGTAAGATATGATGATATAGTAATTACACCAATAATTAAAACTAAAATACTGATAATTACTTGATACATAAACAGATTTCTAAATCTAATCAACGGCTGCAAATAATCGCTCTTTTCAATTTCCATAAACATAGTTATTTTTTTGTTTCCAAAATCTTCTAATTCTACATTGT
This sequence comes from Clostridia bacterium, assembly GCA_022361035.1. Taxonomy (GTDB): domain Bacteria; phylum Bacillota; class Clostridia; order Peptostreptococcales; family Caminicellaceae; genus JAKSBP01. The sequence goes on along the minus strand of JAKSBP010000031.1, from coordinate 8,596 downwards.
ACCAAGCCATCATATTATGACCATTACTTTTAATTCCCAGGTCCTTTGATAATAATATTTCATCAAAGATCTCTGGACAATCTTTTTTGAAGTTTTCTTCAGCATGTGGATTTAATTGATTACTCCATTCCTTATTATCGTCCGGGTGTAGTAAATAATGTCCTTTGCTATCTATAAGTATCATGTTCTCATAGTTATCTACGTACATAACCTCATTAATACTATTTAATAAGCATTGAATATTCAAATTTAAAACTAAAAAGCCTTTGAGATTCTCTTCAGTATAAATGGGGGCTACATAACGAACCATAGGCTTTAAGGGATTCTTCCTTTCGCCTCTTTTACGATTAAGGTCAATACTTGAAGTATATATTTCACCCTTTCCCAAGGAGTGAGATTCTTTAATATAGTGATGATCTCCTCTATACTGGAGTTTTTCTTCAGATACTATATCTACTGAACCATTATTATTAATTCTTATTATTTCATAACCTTCCTTATTTATGAATCCTATTTCATCATACTTTATATTATTCTTAGAAAAATGGTAATATATATTCTTTAGTTCTCCTTTATTAATACCTCCTATGTCCTGATTTGACAAGGATACCCTTTCCTCTGTTATTTCTTTTAAAAATGAAATATCCGTATTTGTAGTTTTAAAAAACTTTATCATAATTGCCTGTACATCATTGAAGAAAAAATTTATCTTTTCCTCTTCCTTTTCTATAATAAACTTTCTTGTGTTAGAGTAACCTGAATACGCTAAAAAGGCTAATGGTATGGTAGCTACTAATAAAATCAATATTAAAAGTCTCGTCCTTAAGGTATATTTAAACATAGTACTCACTCCTAGATGCAAAGGCGTCTGTGAACGCATTTTTTAGTTAGCAGAAATTTATTGAAAATTCTTTTATAAAATTTTACTGGTGATAGTTTGAATTTTCTTCTATTAAAACTTTACTACAACAACATACAGTCTTCTTTTATTTTACAATATTTTTTACTATTCAATTCTACTTTGTTCTGTATTTGTTCACACTTCTTACAGGTCTTAGGTATAAGTTTAAGTATAAGTACTTTTTCATAAGTGATATATAATCAAATCAGCCTTCAAGCAATAGTATAAAAACCTATCTTTAAGGAAGACAGGTCTTTAAATTTAACTATACATTCTTCTTATGGAACTTAGAGCTACATTTATATGTTACTAAATCAATTAATTGTACCAGGTCCTAAGTCTAGGAATTTTTATACTTAATTAGATACTTTCCATAATGCTAATTTAACCATTTATTAGGATAATGGGTTAACCTATATTTAATTTTACCCTAAAATGATTTAGTAAAACATTTTAAATTGAAAGTCAATAAAAAGTGAGGAATTAAAAGGGAATCCTCACTGTAAATTCTGAACCCTTTCCTTCCTCACTTTTAACTCGTATTTCACCGTTAAAGGCAATTACTATATGCTTTACTATTGCAAGGCCAAGTCCAGTTCCTCCAACCTTTCCGGACCTAGCCTTATCAACTCTATAAAATCTTTCAAAAAGTCTGGGTATATCTTTTTTAGGAATACCTACCCCCGTGTCCTTAACTTTAATAAATGCATTGTTGCTTCTTTGATATGCTAAACACCTTACTTCTCCACCCTCGGGTGTATATTTGATTGCATTCTCCAGTAAATTCAGTACTAATTGCTTAAACCAATCCTTGCTTCCACAAAAATACTGTAAATCTTCTTCTACCTCATAGGAGTATTTAATATTTTTTTGTCTAGCCAACTCTTCAGCCATATGGCTCACTTCAAATATAACATTATTTATTGATATTTCTTCTTTTTTCGCAAAATTGATACCGTTACTCTCTATGTCAGAGAGGGTTAATAAATCCTCTATAAGTCTTGTTAGCCTCTCGGTTTCAATCTCAATTATATCTAAAAATCTGTCCCTTACCTTTTCATTATTAATAGCTCCACCCTTTAGGGTCTCTATAAATCCAGTTATTGATGTGAGTGGAGTCTTTAGTTCATGGGAAACATTTGCTACAAAATCTGTCCTCATCTTTTCAAGCTTTCTCATTTCCGTAACATCTAGTATTAGTATCAACGTTCCTATGATTCTATTAGGGTCTTCATTTAATTTTATAAATTCCGTATATATCTTTAATATTTTTCTTTCAGGGTTTTCTACTGCAACCTCAACTTTGTCAGATGTGCTTTTTTCTAACATTTCCTTTAATACTTTTTTAAGCTTATCATTATTTATTAGGGTTAATATTTGTTCCCCAAACACATTTTCCGAATCTATATTAAAGAACTTTTCTGCTGGAGAGTTTATAAGGATAATCTTCTTATGATTATCCACAGCAATCAGTCCTTCTTTCATACTAGATATTATGGATTGTAGTTTAGTATTTTTATCCTGAAGCTCAGATATATTTGTATTGAGGGTATGGGACATAAAGTTAAAGGTATCAGCCAGTATCTTAATTTCGTCAGTGCTTTCTACATTTACCCTGTTATTATAATCACCATTAGCTATTTTTCTAGCTATATTTGTTATTTCCTTTATTGGTTCAGTTATGTGATTTAAATACCTATATCCTAGCGGTATTGCGATAACCAACCCAATAATAACTGAAATAACTATATTTCTAATAAGTCCAATATTTATCTTATTTATCTCATTTAGAGGATATGCAAGCCTTGTAACGCCATATATTCCTCCATCCTTTTTCATAGGTATAGCAACATATAGATAATCTATCTTAACCGTTGAGCTAAGCCTTTCACTTATGCCTATTTCCCCTTTCATAGCCTTCTGTATTTCCGGTCTAGATAAGTGATTTTCTATTTTTTCTATCTCCGATTCTTCTACCTTAGAATCACCTATAACAAACCCTTGTCTATCTATAAATGTTACACGTACATTAACTTCACTGGCATATTTCTTGGCAAGGCTTGAAAAGTTAATTTCAGGAAAATCCCCAGCACTTAACTCGTCTTCTACAAAACTATTTATGAGATTCCCATTTGTCATTAACATTTGCTCAATATTACTTAAATAGCTTAGTCTTATAAAGCTTAATGACAACAAGCCCGTAAGTAATGTTCCCATGAGTAGTAAAATAGCATAAGTTATAAATATCTTCTTCTTCATCTAATCACCTGTAGGTATCAATCTAATTGTAATCAAATAACTTTATTTCATCTTATAGCCCACACCTCTTACTGTTTCTATAAAGGCTCCTTCATTATCATCAATCTTTTTACGTAAATGCCTAATATGCACATCAACGGTTCTAGTATCTCCGAAATACTCATATCCCCATATTCTATCTAAAATTACATCTCTAGATAAAACCTTTCCCCTGTTCCTAGCAAGCATTTTTAATAATTCAAATTCCTTTAGAGTTAACTCTAAAACTCTATCATCCTTTCGTACTTCATGCTTTTCAATATCTATTTTTATATCCCTTACTTTAATTATGTTTTCGTTATTAATATTCTTATCCTCAGTTCTTCTAAGGACAGCCTTTATTCTAGCTAATAGTTCTCTAATACTAAAGGGCTTTGTCATGTAGTCATCTGCACCGATATCAAGACCTTGAATCTTATCGTTTTCTTCTCCTTTAGCTGTAAGCATAATTATTGGTGTATTGTTATCCGATGATTCTCTTATTCTTTTACAAACTTCAATCCCATTAATTCCAGGAAGCATTAAATCGAGTATAATAAGATCAATATCTTTATTGATGGCGGTAGTTACAGCATCCTCTCCGTTATCACAAGTCAAAACTTCAAAACCATTGTTTTCAAGATTAAATTGTATTAATTCTAAAATGTGGTGCTCATCGTCAATAACTAATATTTTTCTTTTACTCATAACTCTTCTCCTTTATACTTTCATAGAATTATAATCCTAAAAATATTCATTGAATATTTTCTGATAAATATTTTTAGTTTTGAAATTGGATATCTATATTATGATAAAGACGCCTAGAATCGGTTTTTTTAAAGATTCTTAAGGCGCCTCTATACCTCGGCTTTTAAACAGATGAAAGGTTGGAATTGGGATTACAAAGTCCCACTCTCATTTTATTTATCCATTGTTAACTTTAAGTTTTGTAAATGTTAAATACAGGTTAAATCTCCAACAAGACTCTCTATTCTATATTTGAAAGGGGAAACTATAAAATTTAAATGGTCCTATTTGAGGCTTTAAAATTTTTAGTATATATGGGTCTATATGTTAACCTCCCCTCAACTCTTGTACTCTCCATTAAAGAAATTCCATTAACGGGTATAATTCTTTTTTCTATTTTAACTTCCTTAGATACATGGTTAAAATCCTTGTCAAGAATTACTTCTCTAGCTAAAGTAATATGAGGGTTTAATCCTCTAATCTCCCTTTCAAACCCAAGCTTCTCAAGGTTATCCTCTATTATATCAAATAATTCCCTCAGTATTTGTTGCCCTTTACCGATGCCCAGCCATATAATTTTTTTACTTTTTCTTTGAAAATATCCTAATTTCCCAAGTTCTAATTCAAAGCTAGAAAATCCTCCAGTTGTTTTGTCTATAGTATACTTTAAATCTTCTATCTCTTTACTGTTAGCTTCACCGATAAACCTTAGGGTTAGATGAAAATTCTCTTTTCTAGAAAAATTTCCTTTAATGCTATTAGTTTTTACTATTTGTTGATTTTGAAATATGTAATCTTTCAAGTTATTTTCTAGTTCTATTGCTATAAATACCCTCACTTTATCACTCCTCAGTACAAAAACCTATATACTTTCTGATTCCATAAATTCATCCCATAAAAAGTCAAATAATTGTAAAGGGAGGTTTTAGTTTATAATTGGATTATAGCATAATCTTAGATTTCAATAAACATTTTATGTTTCTAAAAATTTTTAGTTTCTAAATCAATAAAGATAATTCCCTTTAACCTCAATAACTTTTTAAAAGAAAATAATCAAGGCTTCCATATATATCTAATCTAAATATTTTCTACATTAAAACTGGATATATTTCCATCTTCTTTTTAAAGTTTATTAATCCTTAAAGTTGCTTATTTCCTATCCATTAAGCTTTTTAAAAAATTTATTGCTTCCTTTATTCTAAGAAAATATTACTAGTTATATAATGTCCTCAATATCCAAATAATATGATTGTAAGTTAAAGCTTATTAATATTATTATAAATATAGAACTTAATAGTATAGTTGTATTTAACGGAAAATATGAAAAGGATATTCATAGTTTTCCCTAAAGGAACATACACAATCAAAGATTCTATATTTATGTAAAAATAGGCTAATTAAACTTGCTAAATTTTACGTGGAGGTTATATGATGAACACTAATTCTATGAAGCAATATGAAATAGACGAAGCAAAAAAAAGAATGGGTACCCATAATGGTAATGGCGGTAATACTGGAATGTATAACGCTACATCTAGCAATGGAATGATGAACGCTAATTTAAAGGGTTCAGAAAAAATGCAAGCTAAGGAAGATATGAACCACACTAAAATGTATTAGTAAAAAGATTGGCTAGGTTTGCACCTAGCCTTTTACTTATATATCCCTTCGGTCAAAAACCTCTATGGATTCTTTTAAGTAGTCATCAATTACATTTTGAATATTTGAATCTTTAAGTATGATAGAAATTTCTATTCTCCTATTTCTCGCTCTAGCAGAATCGGTTTGACCCTTGGCTATTGGCCTAAATTCTGAATAGGCACTGGCTGCAAAATAACGACCATATTTATTCTCTAAATCATTATTTGCAGACATTAAGTAGTTAACAACTGTTTTTGCCCTATCAGCCGATAAGCCTCTATTATACTCCGAAGTACCCCTATCGTCAGTATGGCCTTGTATATTTATAGCATCAATATTTACTCTGATGCCCCTATCATCTAAAACTCTCTCAAAGGCTTGGGCAAGCTGTGATAGGAGTTTCTGACCCTCTGGTTTTAACTTTGATGAACCAGTATCAAAAACTAGACCTTCATTTATAACAATGTTACCATTGTCACTTATTAAAACAAGTTCTTCTCCCTTATCATTTGTTTTACCCAATTCCTTTTCAACTGAGTTTTTAACCTTTCTTAAAACATCTAGCCTTAATAGGGCTATACCTTGAATCTTTGTCCTTAAGGCCCCCAGTTCTCTATTACTCTCTGCAATGATTTTTCTTTGCTCCTCGATTTGCTCCTCAGACAGCTTCAAGGCAATTTCTCCCTCTTCAATTTCTGCTCTAGTGTCCTTAAGCTCATCCCTTAATAATCTCAATCTTTTCTCGGCTCTACTTATTTCTGCCGCCGATTCCTCAAGCTTCATTTCGGTATCAATGAGCTGCTTCTTTGCAAACTCAAAATTCTTTCCAGTAATAATATTTTGTATATATGCCAGCAGCATTAAAAAAAACAATATTAATGCTATTGTAGAAATCATATCCGTAAATGCAGGCCAAAAATTTTCTGTTTCTCCATCTTTTTTAAAGTTTCTGCTACGTACCTTCATGATTTTCCTCCTTTCACTCTATATGGTTGCTCTCTTAAATCTTAATCCCTTAGAAGATTTCGGGTCTCTACCTTATTTTAAAAGGAAAAGAGGTTATTTTTCCACTTTATTACTCAACTTTTCAACTGACTTTGTTAAGCTTTCTATTTGAGGTGCTACGGAGGCTTGCTTAGTAGTCTCCCTCAACTCCTCAGTAAAATCGTTAAAGCTTATATTCATTCTTTGAATATTTGTTTTTAAATGGTGATTAAATTCTGAGAAATCCCTGGTATTTTCAGCAAATACATTTAGGGAATTATCGAACTTATCAACACTTTTAAGTAAGGACTCAGAAAATTGTTCAATTCCACTGGTTGCCGAAGCAAATCTTAGACTTAAAACATCGGTGATTTCCTTCATACTGCCTTCTAGTTTTAAATTGAACTGATCTAAACTTTCAACCAATTCATTCTTCACTAGCTCTTCAGGACTTTCACCTCTTCTTCCTATATCCTGGGCCAATATATTGTCAAGATACTCTTCTATCTCAACCATCACTGACTCCCTAACATCTTCTACTCCAAAGAATATACTTATAACAGTTAAAAATATTGAACTTGCAATACCAAATAGTGAAGTTATGAAGGCAACCGACATACCCTTAACGGAACTTATAAGACCTTCTATTACTGAATCCATGCTATCTACTACATCAACACCTCCGCTGGAAGCCAAGGTTTTAACTAATTCTCCGATTGACAATGTTAAACCATAAAAAGTACCTAAAAGTCCTAATACAATCATCAGAGAAACCGCTCTTTTAATAAATTTCTCCCTTAAATATAGGGATTTTAAACTACTATTGAAATTCTTTTCAATAATAGCTTGAGTATTTATTTGATCAACCTTAGCCTTGGCAGCTAATTTATAATCATCTATAATACTATTTAGTACCTCATTTTCAAATATTGCACTTTCCTTGTTTTTATCATTTTGTAAATCTCGAAGCATTTTAAAATATTTTTTACGAAGAACTAAAGACTGTACAACTGCTACAGCGAGTATTAAAAGTATTGCGGCTATTATAATAATAGCTAATGGGTTTAACTGATCAAATATATTGCTTAGACTTAACAACGTAAAATCCCCCTTTATCTCTTCAGATTAAATTATTTTTTGCTTTACTATTCTAAAGTCCATGCTCTTTAAAAGAGTGTATTTCGCTGCTACACCCATAAGCCAATTTTATCACTTTCCGAAGAGTGTAGCAATTTGTATAATTATCCTGTTTTTTGTCCTATACTCTGATTTTTCCTAATTCTTACTCTTTTACCCTTGTAAATATTAAATTTTTATTAACGCTATCTTACAAAAGGATGTCGAACTAAAACTCAGAATAGATAAGTATATGTAAAGATAATGGCTGTTAAAATATATATTAAATTATTAACAGTCATACATCATATATATAAATCGGATTTTATTCGTATAAAATAAAGACGTAAAGAGAGTTTTTTTTGTTCCATATTAAATATAAATAGCCTTAGACCACTAAATCAGTAGTCTAAGGCTTGAAAATTTTTTTATAAATATATCCAATTTGAATTGAACAAACATTGAAAATTTTACTATTTTCCCCCGAATATTTTTAGCTTTGAGATGAGATATTTATGGATTCATTATCCTCCTGCAAAGACATGAATTGCCTTCACATCATCTCCATCATTAATTATGGTTTCAGGCCAATCCTCCTTTTTTATAAGTTCGCCATTTATCCTTACTATAATTTTAGGAAACACATATCTCTTTTTTTCTAAAAGCTTTTCCACCGTTAATCCTTCTTCCCACTGAAAATCTCTTCCATTAACCTTTATCATTTATTTAACCTCCAAAAGAACGGTTTAGGAATATAGATGTGTGATAGAGAATATTAACGTACTCAATCAGCCACTGAGAATCCTTTAGGCTCATGCTATAAATCTGTTTTATAGATAGATAGTAGAAGGTAAAACAGATTCATAAAAATCGCTCAAAAGGAAACCTCAGAGTCTGCTTTCGTTTATTAAGTTTGTTAGTCACACATCT
>JAKSBP010000050.1 GCA_022361035.1 Clostridia bacterium | reverse complement strand
TATATATAGGTGAGAAGGGTGTTTACCTCCTCACCTAGCATACAATACTCTTTAATCTCTGTTCTTAAATTTTTTCCCAAGCTTTATCTACTAAGTTCTTTACTAGATCTTCTTTGGGTATATATGGAAGAGTTATGTGATCCTTTCCTTCCATTATATCATTATATTCTATACATGTGGACATAGCATTTTCATTTCTTGCCCAAGCACGTCTTGCAACTCCACCCATTACATCCCAAGGCATTGAAGACCTTAAGATATTATCTACTCTATCACTACCATCAAGAACCATACCAAATCCACCATTGATGGATTTACTAGTACCTACTCCTCCACCATTGTGTAAGGCAATTAAGCTCATACCCCTAGCTGCATTCCCTGCAAATATGTGGGTTGCTTGCTCTGCCATGATATTACTTCCATCCTTAATATTTGAAGTTTCCCTAAAGGGAGAATCGGTACCACCTGTATCATGATGGTCACGACCTAACATAACAGGTCCAATTTCACCTTTTCTAACCATGTCGTTAAATTTAAGGGCTATATTCATCCTACCTAGGGCATCCTGGTAAAGGATTCTGGCCTGGGTACCTACAACTAGTTTATTTTTATCTGCATCCCTAATCCATATCCAGTTGTCCCTATCCTGATATCTTCTTTCTGGGTCTATGACTTCCATAGCCGCCATGTCAGTCTTTAGTAAATCTTCATGTTTACCACTTAGACACACCCATCTAAATGGACCGTATCCAAAGTCAAATAATTGGGGGCCTAGGATATCTTCTACATAGGATGGCCAGATAAATCCATCTTTATCATTTCTTCCATTTTTAGAAATATCTTTGATTCCTGAATCGTAAATTGCCTTCATAAAAGCATTACCATAATCAAAGAAGTAGGTTCCCCTCAGGGTCAGCTTTTTAATTACTTCATAATGGGTTTTTAAAGTTTTATCAACGCACTCTTTGAACTTGGCTTTGTCGGTTGCAAGTAGTTCTGTTCTCTCATCGAAGGTAATTCCCTGTGGGCAATATCCTCCAGTATATACCTCATGACAAGAGGTCTGATCAGATAATAGGTCTATATGAATATTATTTTCTACTGCATATTCTAGGAGGTCTACTATATTACCATGAAATGCAATCGCACAGGGCTCTTCCTTTTCCATATATTCTTTAGCAATTTTGAATGCTTCTTCACTACTATTTGCAATTTTACTTACCCATCCCTGTGAATATCTTGTTTCGATTCTTGAGTAGTCAACTTCTGCAATAAGACCTACTCCATTTGCAATTTCTACAGCTTTACCTTGAGCACCGCTCATACCTCCAAGGCCCGATGTCACAAATAACTTGCCCCTTAAATCTCCATCCTCGGGAATTCCCAGTTTCATTCTCCCTGCATTTAGGATTGTACTGTATGTTCCATGAACGATACCCTGCGGTCCAATATACATCCATCCACCGGCAGTCATTTGTCCATAGTTGGCAACTCCTAAGGCTGCAGCTCTATTAAAGTTTTCCGGATCATCAAACATACCAATCATCAAACCATTAGTTATAATTACCCTAGGTGCCTCGGGCTTTGAATGAAATAATCCCAGAGGATGACCTGACATAATTACCAATGTCTGATCTCTAGTAAGTATTTCTAAGTACTTCTTAATAAGTCTATACTGCATCCAATTTTGGCATACCCTACCTGTTTCACCATAGGTAACTAATTCGTAGGGATATAATGAAATTTCAAAATCTAAGTTATTATCCATCATTACTTGAAAAGCTTTTCCTTCTAGACATTTTCCCTTGTATTCATCTATTGATTTTGCTTTAATATTTCCTTGGGGGCGAAAACGATATCCATAAATCCTCCCCTTTGTTAAAAGCTCTTCTAAAAATTCAGGTGCAACTTTTTCATGTAGCTCCTCTGGAACATAACGAAGTGCATTGTTAAGGGCAAGTTCCGTCTCTTCCTTTGTCAATGTAAATTCCCTCTTTGGTGCACGTCTTATACCCTGAATAAATTCTGGATATTCAGGTAATACTGAATCCAATTTAACTGTCATTGCCTTAGATACATCAATATTACTAACCATTAAAACACCCCTTTTTACTTATAGGTTAAACTATTTTATTATAATTATTATCTGATTTTATTTTATTATCTTGCCGTCCCTAAATCGTCTAATTTTGATAAGATAAGTCTATTGATTCCTTAAACTTTAGTCCTCATTATCTATATATAGATGAGTGATTGAGAATGTTAAGTTACTACAGCAGCCACTGAGAATCCTTTAGGCTCATGCTATAAATCTGTTTTATAGATAGATAGTAGAAGGTAAAACAGATTCATAAAAATCGCTCAAAAGGAAACCTCAGAGTCTGCTTTCGTTTATTAAGTTTGTTAGTCACACATCT
>JAKSBP010000236.1 GCA_022361035.1 Clostridia bacterium | reverse complement strand
ATTTTTAAGTTAAGTTTTTATTACTAGGCTAGTGCTTATAGATGCGTGATTGAGAAAGTTAACTTACTACAGCAGGCCACAGAGAATCCTTTAGGCTCATGCTATAAATCTGTTTATAGATAGGTAATAGAAGGTAAAACAGATTCATAAAAATCGCTCTAAAGGAAACCTCAGTGCCTGCTTTCGTTTTTTAAGTTTGTATGTCACTCTTCTATAGAATTAAAGGGTTAACAAAAGGAAAAAAGACAGGCCTCCCTGTCTCTAATTTTATAGCTTTGACTTATACCCCATCCTTACCATCCTATTTTTGAGTGTTAAATAGGATCTGGTCATTTCACCTTGAATAAAGAATATGATTCCTAAGGACATAAATATATCCCCTATACTAATTACTTTAGCCATTAGATAGGGTCTAGGTATAACAATATACTTTCCAAGGTGCTTCGTCCAATTTACCACCTTTTCTAGGGCTACATAGTTTACAATTTCCCCACTTATTATTTTATCTACCATGTGTCCAAGTCCCGCCAGTCTTAGACCTTCAAAATCTATTGGCATCTTCCATTGATTCATTAATATAGCTATAAAGTTAAGAAGGGCTCCCGTTAAAATAATCCACATTCCCTTTTTATCTAAATTTATTATTAATGTTAATATTATCAACAACACTGATGCAATATAAAAATATCTTCCGTAGGACTTAAAAAAGGAAAGATTATCAAAAATCAACGTGGCTATTTGTAGAAAAAATGCTAGAATAACTAGATACCACCCTCTAATTTTCATAATACCTATATTTGTGATGCTTCCATTTCTAACTAGACCAATTATTATTCCAAGGACTATAGCTTCTAAAAACATTAAAAGTCTCCTTTCTTAAAATAAGTTCAAGGGTTAGGTTAAAGACCTAATATTTTGCCATCCTCTTAGTTTTTTTTTACATTTATTACTTTAAATTTCTTTATATAAACTTTTATAGTATTTACTTCTATTTTTTTCGATAAAATCCTTTGAAATATTATAAATTTAAAAATTACTTTATTACTTTTTAATATAACTTCTAAAATTTAAGGAATATAGAATAAAACCTAAATGATTTCTATACTCTAACTTTTTTATATAATATACATCCTGAAACATCCTTTAATTAAGCCATATAAAAGTAAAAAGCAGCCGGATGGCTGCTTAAAATTCTATTCTATATATATGGTTCAATTAAACCATAGTTTCCATTTTTTCTCTTATACACAACGTTTACTTCGTCAGTATCTGCATTTGTAAATACGAAAAAGCTATGACCCAATAAATCCATCTGAAGTACTGCTTCCTGTGGGTCCATAGGTTTAATGGCAAATCTCTTGGTCTTAACAATCTTCAGTTCTTCCTTTTCACTTTCCCGTATATCTGGTATCTGCTCAAACCTAATGGTATCATTTCCAAAATATCTTTTTTCTAACTTAGTTTTATGCTTTTCCATCTGTTTATATAGTTTGTCGATTGCTTTATCTATAGAAGTATACATATCCATTGTAGATTCTTCAGCCCTTAGTAGGGTTCCATTTATTGGTATAGTTATCTCAACTATCTGTCTATTTTTTTCTACACTCAAAGTGGCCTTCGCTTCAATGTCATCCTTAAAGTACTTTCCAAACCTTTCTATTTTAGAAATTAGTATGTCCTTTAAAGCACCTGTAATCTCCAAATTTCTTCCACTTACTTTTACTCTCATAAACTTCAGCTCCTTCCAATATATATGTTTAATGGAGTTAAATTTATAACTCCTAAATCTATCTATATATTGCTGCAAATATAATAGGTTTGCTTAGGGTTTTATAGTATCCATGGACGAAATTTTATAATCACTATATAGAAAGATTTACTATTAGTATAAATTTAGAATAAATACATAAGGCTATTTTACTTTATCATAGAATGAAATCAGTTATCTATATAGTATTCAATTATCTAGTCTATTATATCTTATCCAATTTATTATAAAAGAAAATAAGGAAGCTTGTCTATAGTATATATTTTACCCATATAAATTTCTATAAAACACAATTATTTTTTATTTTTTTTAATTTATCTACGAATTTGTAATCTGCAACTATATTTTGTCTTATTTGAATTTACATACTTTAAGATTTTATTCGCATATATACAATTTTATTAGACAAATCTATTTATCCACAGTTTTGTGGATGTTTTTTTTATTTTCTGTGGATAGTGTGGATAATTCTGTTGATAAGTGTATTTTTCATATATTGAAATGTTAATAATATGTTAATTTTTTGTGCACAAGCTAAATCTTAAAAATTTTATGGATAGGTTCAAATATTTTAGATAATAATTATGCAAAAAATATCGAAAATCCTCGAAGAAAAAAACAAAAAAGTTCGCAATTATAGGTTTTAGTATTCGACTTTATATAAAGCATTAAAACCCCAAACAGTAAAGTCTGAGATTTTTTTCATATTCAAGTAGAATTTTATAAAGTTATAAACTTTGTAAATAACTTAAGTTGAAGATTTTTAATAATAAGTTTTAAAATACTAGAGTATGTAGCTGAACTCTCGTAAAAAACCTAATGGTAAAAATTTCATAATTTCCCGCAAAGCTCCTTGGATTTACTAAGTGCTATTAATTAAAAATACAACAAATATAGAAGATAGCCTTGTTTTTACTTTTCAATTTTTTTGTGGGCACGATATGCATTTGAAACCCTTCCGCCCTGCTTCATAGCCCTTAGTTTATTTCCCATTGTCTCCAGGCCTTTTTCAAGAATTTGAGTGTTTTCATTATCTACAGTCCCTATTTCCTCCGTTAGCTTTAAGATTTCACCGACAATTTTTTTAAGCTCCTTGACCTGTGGATATTTTTCTACTTTAATTTTTTCTATGGTATCTATACCAAGACCCGATTTCAATTTATTAAAAAGAGTATAAAATTTCATATCTAGCTCGCTAATTTCAAGGGTATATTTATCCTTGAGTTCAATTTGTCTTACAATATCCTGGGGCTTATCTAATTCTATAGATTTACTTAAATTTTTTTCAATACCTAAAAGTATTTGTAAATATCTATATTTACCCTTACTTATATCAAGCAATTCATTTATAATTATTTCCACAGACATGCTATCATCCGTTCATATTTTATTTGTGGTTACATTTTATATTGCCCATGTTTAACCTTTTTTACTATAGATGTGTGACTAACAAACTTAATAAACGAAAGCAGACACTGAGGTTTCCTTCCCAGCGATTTTTATAACACATAGGGAATTATAGACCTTTTAAATATATATATTTATAATTTCCGTATATGTGTTTCAAAAGAGTCTTCCTTTTAACTCTTCATCAGAGACTCTTTTATAAATCTGTTTTACCTTCTATTACCTAT
>JAKSBP010000206.1 GCA_022361035.1 Clostridia bacterium | reverse complement strand
TTCTCAGTGGTTGCTGTAGTAAGTTAACTTTCTCAATCACACATCTATATAGATACGCACTTGTAAAGATTAATTTACTCAATAAAAATAAGCACCTTTTATGTTATACAATTATACTCTGCATAAAAGGTGCTTATTCTTTAGTCATATATCATAGATTGATTCTATATAAATGTAAATATTTTTTGCTATTGTATTGGGTCCTCTTGACTTTCTAAAACAAGACTTCCTTCTAATGGGGCAACATCTTCTAATTCTTGAGCCACTGAATAAAATTCAAAGTCATATTTCCCCTTTTCTAGCGGTAATCCCTTTAGTTCTAAGGTATATTCTTCACTTTCTCCAGGCTTAACAATCTTTTTAGACATCATTTGCATAAAGGATTTATCGGAAGACCATGTATAAACATGTTTACCATCTTGCATAAATTTTATATCAAATTTTTGACTACTAGTATAATTTAGTACCATGTCTGTTTCAGATTGATTCTTTATTTGAATCCTTATCTTATCCTGGTCTTGCTCAACAATTTCGTACACTGGAGCAATATAGGCAATACCACTATTATCAGGGTTCTTTTCTTCCTTTTCCCTCTCTATGTCTCCTATTTTATCATCGTTTACTGCTTCATTTTTATTAAATATTTCCGCTGCTCCAACTACTAATACTCCTCCAATGACAATTGCCGATATGGCTACAATTATTTTTTTTGAAATACTCATAGAAATTCCTCCTTTAATTTAAAATTTAAACTTTTAAAATTAATTTTATATATTTTTAGACGGCTTAAATCTAAAAAGGTTCCCTATGTTTTTAGTTTTGTGTAAAATAATGGTAATTTCCTGTATAATAAAAGCTTCCGAACATAATTGGGAAGCTTTTATAGATGAGAGCATTAATAATTATAAAAAATATATATAGCAAAAAATCGTCACCATTGTTATCTATCCACTTTTTTATTTTTCATTCTTTTACCCCATTTTGCTAATGATTCCAATGACGGTATCAAATCTTTACCTGACTCAGTTAGTGAGTATTCTACTCTTGGTGGAATCTCCATAAATTGCTTGCGATTAACAATTCCATAAGCCACCATCTCTTTTAAAGATTGAGATAACATCATATTTGTTATTCCATCAATTTTTCTTTTTAATTCATTATAACGTAAAGTCTCGTTTTGGCTCAAAGCCCATATAATAGGAAGTCTCCATTTACCTCCAATTAAGTCTAATGCATAGGTTAACGGACAAATGCCTACATTTTCATTTTGAACATCTTTTCTATTCATTGAATAACTCCTTTAATCAGTTTTTACTTACTTAATCATAAAATACTGCATACTTGTTCTTATTTTATTATGTATTATAATTATATCATAATTGATCAATTAGTATTTAATGTAAGACAAGATTATACTACCCTTTAGGGATAGAAATACTGGTACCTATTTATAGAATATAAAAGGGAGGGAAATATATGAATATAAAGTATGAGATTATATCTAATGAAGATTTTGAATACTGTAGAGATTTATGCAATGAACTCATGGCCTTTCAAAAGTCAAAAGCACAAATCAAACCAGAATTATTTGATAACATGAATTTTGATACAAGAATGATTCCTTCTATGAAAAGCGCAATTTACAATTATATTGTGATTGTTAAAGATGATGATAAAATAATTGGTTATGTATATTCCAACATCTCTTCTAAAGAGGTATACTCCAATGATTTTGCTACTTTTTTTGACCTTTCTTCTGTCAATAGGGATAATGTAGGTTGTTTATCTCAGTTTTATATTAAAGAAGAGTACAGACAAAAAGGGATTGGGTCAGTACTTTTCTATATGTCAATGAAATGGTTAAGTAAATTTGATGATGTAGAGGATTATTTTATCTTTGTTTCAAATGGAAATAATGGGGCTTTAAAGTTTTATAAAGAAAAGGGATTTGTAGTTAGCCATGAAATATTAGATGGCTTTATAACGGTTTTACGAAATAAATAATGATTTTGTACAAATACCCAGATAAATAATAATTCTATAAATATATCAACAAAACTATATAGATGAGTTATTGAAAAATAAAATTAGGAGACTGGAACTTTATCACCCAGAACTGAAAAATAAAATGAAGCACCTCTCCCCTTTATAATATCTCCTAATGACGGAATGAGGCCTAAGTTATTTACTCTTTTTTTAAAAAATAAGTAAACAATTCAAGCCTCATCCCTTTTATTCTGATACAGTATGTTAATTCTCTACCTACACTATTTCTATGTCTAAAGTATTATAGTGATTATTGATTAAGACAACCTTTCCTGATGCAAATTTTAATAATATCTTTCCCAACAAATTTAAAAGCTAATTGTTCACCGGTTACAGGATGCATTCCAAAGTTTTGTGTATGAGCAGAAACTTCACATAGTACAGTTGAACCTGTAATCATGAAAGTGTCGTTCTCATTAGCATCCTCTCTATCAATAATACATTGGAAAGGAATGTCGTCAGTAATTATATTCTCCTCTCTAGCTCCGTTGTCTAAGACTGCAGTATAGGTCATAGTCTTGCGAAGGAAACCGCTAATAACAACTTTCTCAGCACATACCTTTTCTATTTCGGCAAAGACTGTATTGCTTTGATAAATAGGCGCACTATTTAATGCAGGCGGTACTAACTGAGTATTTCCCTCAACGATAACTTGACAACAGGATTGTGGATTACTTTCAACAATGGGACAGGATACAACCTTCATTTGTCTCATCATTTCATTATCTTCATGGTCTAAAATATGACAGTGCCATACATACCCAGGACCAAAGGTAGGATCAAATGGGAATAGGTTTAGCCCCGGCTTGGAATCCCCAGATTTAACGTCCTGTGGTGTAAAGCGAAGTCTAATCCTTGTAACTTCATTTGGATTCATTCGTATAGTATCCTTCCATCCCTGCTCATTTAAATCCGGTTCTATTGGATCTCCTATAAGATAAGGTTCAACAGGTAATGGTATTGTCGGATGCTGAAGTGGCGGCTCACCATTTAGATTTAACCAATCCATTAGATACCTATCAGAGTCAAAGAGTTGACGATTAATTATTTGAAACTGAATTAAATGTACATGTATAGGATGGGTAGCTGCTGTCAAGTTGGCGATTTCCCAGTCCACTGTCGATCCCACTATAGGCAGCTCTGAGATTGGAGAGAGCCACTTTTGTCCGTCTAATAATAATTCAAGGGGACCATTACCATTTTTTCTCACCACATTCAAAGTCAAGGTTTTCTTGGGCACATCTGGAATCAATGTGGGAATTTCGTTTAATACTGGTGGAAGAGGCATAGGTGGTACCGATGGTGTATCAAGTATAGTAAACTGCATAATTTGCCCTGTAGTCTCTGGATCTGGTGGTTCACCTCCGGGGAAAGGTGCGATAGCATCATTAGTTACAATAATTTTAGCTCCAGGCTTTAACATTGAAAAATCAATTAAAATATCCACACGCTCTCCCGGTGCAATTAAAACCTCAGTTAATGTCAGTGGGAAAGGTAAAAATCCTCCATCAGAACCAATTTGAATAAAGGATTGGCCATTTGATAATTTTAGGTTATAGAATCGGGAATTTGAGCCATTAAGTAATCTAAAACGATACTGTCTTCGCTCAACATTCACATTCGGCCAAACCTTACCATTAACCATAATAGCATTGCCTATAAAATCCTGGACCCAATAGGGATGAACATCGGGATTGACACCAACGTTAGGAAATAGTAATGAACCATCTTCATTAAAGGAACGGTCTTGGATAACTATGGGAACTTCATATGGCCCACTGGGAAGAAGAGGCTCTATATCATTATTTGGGTCCCTTAACAAATAGAATCCAGCAAGCCCTGCAAAAACGTTAAGTCGTGTGATACCAATTGCATGGGCATGATACCATAGGGTAGTAGGCTGCTGTTGATTTGGATAGGTATATCTAGACTTAATGAAATCAGGGCCTGTCTGGGCCTCTCCGGCTGTGAACCAGGAATCAGGTCCTCCATCTGAATCCGATCTAACTTCTCCACCATGCAGGTGAGTAGTTACGGGAACGGGACTTTGTGCCAATGGGTATCCCGGTGGAAATGTGAGAAATGGTGGTTCTGGTGTAGGTATATTATTGGGATTTGCCCAGTGTAAAGTGGGATCTACTGGAAGAAAATGAGGATTAGTAATGTTATTTACCCACTGAACATTTACCGGTATCCCCCTATGAGCTTCAAATGTAGGCCCTGGAGTACTAGTGAAACTCGACCCGTCTTCTATAATGCCCTCGTAGCCAAAGACATGGGTTTCAGGAAAACCAGGTGGAAGAATTTGTTGTTTAAATTCAGTTATAAAAACTGTATAGTTATGACTTAATACCTCCTCAGTAGTTGGATCTGTTACAACGATTGGTTTAAACACAGGTGGACTCACTAATTCATTAACGTATTTGGGAATTGTCTTAGGGTCTAATGGCTGTGGATGCATCATTTTTTACCCTCCTTTACAGGTTTATAAAATTAACCCATTGTGCTAAGTTTCTGTAGACGGGATTTTTGATATTTCCTTTTCCTTCATGTAATAAACCTGCTTTAATTGTAATTTTGAAAATAAAACAGATCCATAAAAATCACTTAGGATGAAATATCAAAAACCCCTTAAACCTTTTAAAATCCATACACATAGCTTGCTAACACAATAGATAAAGTTATTAATTAAAAGGAAAAATTTATCTTCACCCTTAAAATATATGTATCATTAGATTGAATATGCTAGGTGCACATAAAAAATAATATTTAAAAAATTATTAAACAAATAAAATAAAGAATTAATACACTCTTGGAAATACTTAAGGAGAAGAATGTTTTTGAATATAGGAAGTTTAAATGAAGGCTAAGAAAAACCCCATTGAACTCTCTAGCTCAATGGGGTTTCTCCTCTTATATTACTACTTTGTATATACCTATTATTTTAATGCTGGGGACTGCCAATATCTGCATGTAAAACACCGCTTTTTGTAGACAATAATCTTTGTGCTTCTTCATGGCTGATAAATTCATATACAACTTTTTGCCCTTCTCGTGCAACAGGGCCAGCCATTAAGCCCCCTTGGGGACAAATTCCAGGATTAAACCTAGATACTGCCCACAAGTCTTGCTTAGCAGTATCACCATTACCAGTTAATTGCATATCGGTAACGGCAACTAATTCATCATCTATATACATAGCCATTCCATATCCTGGGTCTCCTGAAGTTGCAGGGTCATATCCTTCATTTTTTCTAAATCCAAACCACATCATTTTAGTTCCAAGATCATATCTCCCATCTATTACATAAGCAAATCCAGGTGTTCCAAAGTCCTTTGGTCTAGATTTATGCCACCCAACGACATCAAAGGGATGGATGCCTGCAACAGAAGCATATAATTCTGGTACAGCTCCTTCTGTATACCATCCCTTTGGAGGCATTGGTAGACTTTTAGTATCATTAGGATTAAGGGGTGTCATAACTTGCCCTGGCTGCTCATTACCTGGAAAAGAACCAGCTGTAACCAGTATACTATATTCCGTTTTATTAGTTACTTTTGCCCCTTCAAAGCCTTTTACTAGAAGAGGTTCCTTTGTATTTACTGGCTTTCCATTAACAAAGTAAATTCCACAATCATCTTGAAAATCACTATTATACATCAGAGGGCTAGTCTGATACTTTCCCACATTAGGCCACCAGTTTCCTTCTGTAAACACTGGGATATGCCCTGTAAAATGGGAGGGAACATAGTACCCAGCATTAAGTGCTAATCCATCTGCTCTATGGGGATTAGATAAAAGCCCTTCTACTGATGAAGGCTTAACGTACCCTCGTGTCTGACGAAAAGGAGTTAGGAAATCACCCTTCCAAAGCCAGTCATCCACTCTTATAACTTTACCCTCACGAATCATTGTAAGGCCACTTTTACTATCACTGTAAAATTCATTTGAGTTATGAATAGGAGTATCATCTACTGTAGTTGTAGGCTCCACATATGGTGCCGGCTCTGCTGGTGGAGTTAAAAATGATGGGCACGTTGCATCCCCTGGGTCTGTTATGTCTATGGGATTTGTTGTATTTCCTTTTACAAATCCTATTTGTTTATATAAATCATCGGGGGAATTGATATATCTTGGCTTTTCCATGACATTCTTCCAGTAGTTTAAAACTACAGAATTATTTTGGATTCGTGTATCTCCCCAGTCCTGACCATTTCCACTATTCCATCTAGGCCATTGCATCCAGTTTTGATTTATATAACTATAAGCTTTTACATCCTTTTCTTCTATCCAGTCAAATACAGGCTT
Organism: Clostridia bacterium; assembly: GCA_022361035.1. Lineage (GTDB taxonomy): Bacteria > Bacillota > Clostridia > Peptostreptococcales > Caminicellaceae > JAKSBP01. The sequence goes on along the minus strand of JAKSBP010000206.1, from coordinate 26,775 downwards.
GTACCAATTATCCACGGCGGCTTGCCCTTTAGAAGGCTCCCAATATTGTTTCGGTGCAGCTTCTGCTATCATTAATGGCTTATCGTGAGCCTTTGCAAATTCTGCCATCTCATTTATTGCCGGATTAGGAACTGCCTTTGAGTAATCCCACTGGAACCAACTTACTCCAACCCAGTCAACATACTCATCTCCAGGATAATAATCTTGTAAAGTCGCATTATAAGACCTTGTTTCAATTCCTGCTGAATGCCATACATAGGCTACATTATCTACATTCATTTCTCTAAATATATCTACTATTCTTCTGTATGCTTTAATATATAATTCAGGCTTATAGCCATTCCAGGGACCGTCAAATTCATATCCTATTCTTAAGAACACAGGTTTACCACAGTTCTTAATTTCTCTAGCTATTTTTCTGATATTATTGTCTCTTTCACCATTTATTATTTTATTGGACTCAATATCAGTATGCTCACCATTTAGACCCCTCATAAATAATCCTACTTGAATAATGTTTTCTCCCGGTTTAGCCTTTAAGTGCTTAAAGTCATGTTCTTCACCTTTATCGGTATCTTCACCATTCGAAGGTCTATCAAAGCCCTCTGCAAAAATTGTTCCCGTATAAAACATATATCCAGCGGGATTTTCTAAGCCTTGTATAGCCTCATAATCATCCATAGATTGTTTGTCTTGCCCTATAATTACTAAAGTTTTTCCATCTTCTGGTTCAAATTTTGCTAATCCTTCCTCACCGGGGTCTGTTGGATTTCCTCCTCCTACATTACCCACTTCAAATTCAAAGGAATCACTAAAGGCTTGATAGCCATTTGGTAGTGTATATTTAAAGTCAAATCTAAATTTATCCCCCTTTTTCACGTCATTTACATGATAGGGTTTATTTGGTTCACAGGGATAGCTTCCAGCAAAACTACCATTAACATATTTCTGGATGTAACAAAATCCTTCACCCATATTATCTTTTAATGGCACAAATTTTATAGTGGTAGGGCTTATGCCATCGCTATTTACTACTGCTTTAAAATTTCCACTAGAATCTAGAAATTCTCTGCTTTGAGATGCCTCTGTATTATAAAAGCTTCCTAAAAAAACTATTGAACACAGAATTAGTGTAAATATTACACATTGTTTGCTCTTTTTCATTGTTTTTCCTCCTATACTTCAGGTCTTGTTTACAGACTTGTTTTTTATTTGGATAGATTGCAATTCTATATGACATAGGGAGCTCTTTTTGTCATATTCTATATCTTTATATGACAAAAAAGACCTCCCTATTGTCATACAAAATTTTACAATTCTCATTTACCATTTCTACATCGAAAGAACTAATTCCTTTTTTTTACATATTTTTTCAAAAATTTTTTATGCCTTTTAAATCTAAAAAGCTCTCTTACTTAAAATCAGTAGGCATAAGAAGCTCCTAGATAAGTAGATTCCATGTATAAATTTGATTATAGTAATATTGCTTTAAGAATTAATAATTTTACCGAAAGAATGTAGAAAAATTCATTATTTCAGTAAAATTTAGCTTCTTATATATATGACAAAGAACCGCAACTATTGTAATTTATTACAAAAAATTGTTTAATTTTCTTTATGTATTGGTATATATAACTTAGTACATTTTATTTTATGAAATCAAAGGAGGAATACATATATGTCATTTAAATGGAAAGACCGATATAGTCTAGGTATACCGACAATTGACTCACAACATAAAAAATTATTTGAAATTGGGAATCGTGCCTATGAACTTGCAATTTTAAACGATGGACATGACCATTACGATGAAATCATGGTCATTGTAGATGAACTTCTAGACTATACAGAGTATCACTTTGAATATGAAGAAGCACTCATGAAAAAATATGGATATGAACATCTTATCCATCAGCATAAGGAACATAACTTTTATATTGATAAGATTAAAAATATTTCTGAAGAAAATGTAGATGCTGACCAGCAGAAAGCAATACTGGATATTCTGGATTTCTTATCCCAGTGGATTAGCAGTCACATCCTAATTTCTGATAGAAAATATGCCGATTATTTTAAAGAAAAAGGGCTACTTTAAGGTTAAGAAAGGCTTTAAATATACAGCAATATTGGTATATTTAAAGCCTTCTTTATATTTGTACTTTATAGAGTTTTATTAATTATCAATAATTACCTGTTTTTCCTTAAATTTAAAGGGTATATTTTAAAAAAGCTTAAAAGGATGTTTTTCATGAATATATTATCTTTTATTGATTTAATTAGAGAAATTTTTAAAAGGGGTACTCCAGATATCAATAAAATTCAAAATAAGGGCCTATTGGCTGTTAAAATAGGGCAAGTTTTTGCACTTCGCATTGATTTTTTAGGTGCAGAAAAATGTAAGGAATTAGCTAAACTTTATCAGGATAATAAAAATCTTCCACAGGAAGACTTTGATATTTTACTTAATGAATATACAGATATCTCCTGGGAGAAAAAGTTCGCATACATTGATAATATTCCCTTAGCCAGTGCTTCAATTGGGCAAGTGCATAAAGGTAAGCTTATCACCGGTGAGGATGTAGTGATTAAGCTTATTAAAAAGGAATTTACCGCTACATTTAAAAAGGATGTGAAAAATGTATTAAGCCTTTTTAAGTTTATTACCCTTTTCTATCCCAAGCTAAAAAGAGTTGCAAATCCTATTTATCTATTAGAAATGATAGAGCAGGATACATTAAATGAATTAAAGCTTAGTAATGAGTGGGAACACCAGGATATATTAATAAATATCTATAAAAACAATAAAGACAAGGTAGACTTAAGGGATTTAAGCTTTCCTAAGATATATAGAAATTTATCAAATGATAAATTAATGGTTTCAGAAGAAATTAAGGGAGAAACATTTGAAAAACTACTACAAAATAAAGAGTTATCATACCATACTCTAAAGAAACTCTTCCGTATACATGGATTCTATATGTTTGGCATAGGAACCTTTCATGGAGACCTGCATCCAGGCAATATAATCCTTAGCGATGAAAAAATTTATTTTGTTGATTGTGGAGCAATTGGGCATGTTTCTAATAAACTTAGGGTTGGATTGTTCAATTTTATGAAGCATTTAAGCTATTACGACTTTACCGGGTGTGCTGAGAGCCTACATCAAATGTCTGACATAATCTTACCTCAAAGAAAATATAATGAGTTCCATAATAAATTTTTAAAGCTTTATAGTAATTTTGCCGGTAAAACTGTTTCACAAGTAAGCTTAACCCAGCAGATGATGTATACAATTAAACTTGGAGTTAATCATGGTATGGCCTTTGAAAGAGGTATTTTTCCTATTATTAAAAGCCTAATGTATTTAGATGGAATGGTTATAAGATGTAACCCAAATGCTGTTTTAATGGAGGATATGAGAGAGTATATACCTGAACTAGAACCCTTCATTTAGCTATTTCAAATAAAATATATTCTGGTTTTAAAAATAGATTTATAGAGTTTTTTAGCCTTAGAGATAGGGCGGCTTAAAGGAGTGTTTAGTTATGAAAAAAGTGATTATTGTTGGTGCTGGTCCCGGCGGATTAAGTGCCGGTATGATATTAGCAAGTCGCGGATATAATGTGGAAATATATGAGAAACAAAATTTTATAGGGGGACGCACATCATCCTTTAAATTAGGAGACTTTACCTTCGATTTAGGACCTACCTTTTTAATGATGGTGGATATTTTAAGGGATACGTTTAAATTAGCCGACAGAAAAATGGAGGATTACATTACTATAAAGAATATTGATCCCCTATATAGTTTAGTATTCAATAAGGATAAAATATTTTATCCAAGCCGTAATATGGACTTTATGAAAGAGCAAATAGAAAAACTTTTTCCGGGAAACTATGAAGGTTATCTTAGGTTTCTTAAAAATGAGAAAGTAAAATATGAAAAACTAATTCCCTGTCTACAGGTTCCCTATGGTTCCATAAAGGATTTTTTTACAAAACAATTTGTTACTTCAATACCAAAGTTAGATGCCCATATAAGTCTTTTTGATAAATTAGGAGAGTATTTTAACAACGATGACCTTAAAATAGCCTTTACTTTTCAGGCTAAATATCTAGGTATGTCACCTTGGGAGTGTCCAGGTACCTTTAGCATTATTTCATATATCGAGCATGGAGAAGGTATTTATCATGTTATGGGAGGATTGAATCAGATTTCAGAGGGAATGGCTAAAGCTATAGAAGAAGATGGCGGTAAAATATTTTTAAATACACCGGTTAAAGAAATCTTGATAGAAAATGGCAGAGCAATAGGTGTCAAACTTGAAGATGGTAAAAAAGCCCTGGGGGATGATATTATTATAAATGCGGATTTCGCCTATGCCTTAAATAATCTCGTGGATGATAAATATAAGAAGAAATATACAAAGAAAAAATTACAAAAAAAGAAATTCTCCTGTTCCACTTTCATGATATATCTAGGTTTAGATAAAATTTATGACCTTCCACATCACAACATATTGTTTTCTAAGGATTATAAAAAGAATGTTGATGAAACATCAAAATATGGGATTGTGTCCCATGATCCCTCTATATATGTTCAAAACGCTTCTATTATTGATAAAAGCTTAGCTCCAAGGGGTAAATCGACCCTATATATATTAGTCCCCGTACCTAATAATAGAAGTGGATTTAACTGGGATAAGTATAAAAATTCTTTTAGGGACAAAATTCTAAGCCTTGTAGAGGAAAGGGCAGGTCTTAAGGATTTAAGGAAGCATATAGAGGTTGAAAGAGTAATTACTCCTGATGAATGGGAATATGATATGAACATATATGCCGGTGCAACCTTTAACCTTGGACATAATATTTCTCAAATGTTATACTTTAGGCCCCATAATAAGTTCGAAGAGTTTAAAAATTGTTTCTTAGTAGGTGGGGGTACACATCCCGGCAGCGGACTACCTACTATATTTGAATCAGCAAAAATATCTTCTAATTTAATCCTAGAAAGGGATGGTCTACTGCATCCTATAGCCAATATATAGGACCCAATTACTTCTTTTTCTTAATAGAAGCAACAATTGTGTACCTTAATATATAGAAAGTCCATTTTTTATCTATACTTTCTTTGTTTATTGAGTAAGTTTATAAAAAAAGTACCTATTTTAAGTTGTTCACCGATAAAATTAGCAATTTTCATAAAATAACTTGTTAATACAATATAAACAATAAGTAAAATTAACATCCCAAAAACAAAATTAATTTCCATATACACAAAAAACCTCCCAATTTTTAATATTTTAATTTTACCATATGTTTCATAGACTTACACTATTGAATACTATTTGGCTAGCATTGTCAACAACTCCGTCCCCTAGATGTGTTGCAGAATTTATTTCATTAGATAACTCTAATTAACTAGGATGTCACTACGAGTATGTAAACCTCTCTTCCCTAATATGAATCAAGGGTGAGGGGGTTTTTTTATACCGAATTGTCATCAATAACTCCGTTCCCTTGATATTCTCAACTGTACCTACTGACTTTCTAATTGCTTATCACATTAACTGTCTTTTAAAAACAACTATCTTTTCTCCTTTCTCAAACATAATACATAATCTTTACTAACACCATTCTTGAATATACCTGTTGTTTTATTCCTAAAGATTTGGCAATTTACTCCTGTGTCAAGTCATTATCTTCTCTTAACTCCCCCATTATATCATTATAATTTTTCATAAACTTTAAATCCCTCTATATCTTAAAATTTTCTTAAAAATTTGATTCTAACTATCTGGGTGATAGTTCTAACATGATATAATTACCGATATAGAAATTAACGATTTATAAATGGAGGGAATATCATGAAAAAAATATGCTGCATACTTGTGATTATGATTTTAGTTAATTTAGTACCTTATAATGCTTTTGCCGATGATGAAATATATGATAAGGTTTTTGAAAAAGGAGAATTTATTGAATTATATACAAGTATATGTGATAGTGCAATAGATATATTGAATTCTTCTATAGATGATGCTCAAAAAGAAGAAAAACTTCAAAATCTATTTGATAATTATGAATTAGATGAAAATGAGATAAAACCTCTAAAGTCTTTCATAAATATTGATAGTTACAATAAAGAAGAAAAATGGATAACTATAATTACTAGAGGATTAATAAACACCATAGAAACAAAAATAAAAGATTTATATTTTGAAAATAAAAACACAATACATCTCATCGGTAAAATAGATGATTTATTAAGATTTTATAAGCTCGATAAGGAAATCAGTAAATATGAAGTAATAAAATTTAATACTAAATCTTATTCTGTAGACATCTATCAAGATATATCAGACATAATAAAAGAGTATGATGCTAAGAAGCAGTTAGCTTTATCTATCAATAATATGGTTCAAAGAATAGGAAATTCAAAAGATTCTGTCCATATAAAAACAATACTTGAGGAATATCTTATGACTCATAAGTTAGACGATTTTCTAAATTCTAATGATCTAGTAAAATTAATAAGGAAAACAAAGAACAAGGATAAAAGAGTAAAATTACTATTTGATGAAATAACCATGAAGAAAAATGAACAATACTTCAAAGAAAGAGTAGAAAATATTGCAGAGGAAATTATTGAAGCTATAGACCATAAGAAACACTACGATTGTGCAAACACCATAAGCAGACTCTTAAGGAATAATCATATAGGCTGTAGTTCGGATTTAGATAAAGCTGTAGCTAATGTTACACAATATGATGAGAGAGGGTATAAAACAAAAAAAGAAGCAATAGAGTCGGAAATTTTTAATAGGCTAAAGTTTTCATATTCTAAGGAAGAAATCAATACTATATTAGATGAAATAGTCTCTATATTTGAATCTGCAACTGAAACTGAAAATGATTATAAAGAAATCAGCAAAAAGAACCGTAAGAGAATATATGAAGAATTTTTAGATATCGTTTATGATTATAGAATAGGTGATATTAAACAATATGTACTCCCCATGGATATAGCATATGCTTACTATAATTATGAGGATTTAGGATACGAAACTGCCTTTAGGTCTATTGTAAATCATTTGAGAGTAGTACTGAAGAAAAGTGAGTTGGATGAGAATATTCTAAAGGTTATTAAAGAAAGTCAGTATAATTTACCTGCTATACTTGAAGGTGTAAAAATTGCTTTAAATAATGAAGATGAGTATGAAGAATACTTAAATACAAAAGAAATTCGCCAGATAATAAATTCCAAGCCAGAAAATATGGATGCTATTATATTGGAGCTAATCCTTGATGGCATAATTGAGTCTAAAAAAGAAAATATTATTAGATTCTCTGATGAGATGGATGAATTAGAAGACCCAGAGTATAAATACAAAGAGATAAAAACAGAAAATATTTTAACCGATAATGGCTTACACTCCCTTGTTAATTCCACAGAGATTATGGATATATATATGGGGCACAGGAATAATGATAGAGATAGTACCCTAAAACAAGAATTATACGATACATTATTTAAAGAATTGGAGCCGTCTAAACCTAATATGGAGAGTGTAATAAAGAAGAATATTATAAATATTATTAATACAATGGACTTGATCAATGATGAAGATTTAGAATATATAATAAATAAACGTCTTACCCTTTCAGGCTTAAACACTTATGTAATCCAAAATGATATTAAAAATGCCTACTCTTTTCCTTTGGAATATGGATATAGTGATAGAAAGTCTGGAGTAATTGAAATAATCAATAATGGCATGCTGGAAAAAATATCATCTCAAATACATGATATATTCAATAAAAACTTAAGTAAAAGGGATACAGAAAAAGAGGTTAGGATTATTTTAAAAAGAAATTATCTAGATTCTAATATGAGTTTTACTGAGATGAAGAAAAAATATTTGCAATAAAATTAGAAAGGTATTATGGAGAAGACGGAAGAGCTGAAATGGATATTAACTATAAACATCAAGCTGGTGATAATTCTCATACATTCCCTCTTAGACATGATTGGGACTGGTCTCAGAACCCTCCAAGAGGCAAGGCTTATTAAAACCTAAATATGTGAGGAGTTTTATTATGTATACTTACGAAAATCTGATAAGCGACTTGAAAATGGGAAGAGAAATTGAATTTAAATATAACAATAGTATCTTCGGAATTTGTCATTGGAAAGAAGGATGGGCTTTTTCTCGTGATAATAAAAAGTTATATGATTATCACGAAGATGTGATTGAATTAATAAAAAAAATAAGTATAGACAATAGAACACTTAAAGAGATTTTTAGACAATCTTTATATGAAGAAGATTCTTTATATATAATGTAGGTGTGAAAAACACTAGTAGTATCCAAAAATAAAACTATATTTTGCTGTCATATGATTACTATTGTCAAATAAATCTATTGTAATACTATCCTTTTTTTGTCCCTTATGTCTATTATACTTGATTTACTACCAAAATTATACAATGTTAATATTTGTAATGTCTGTAAAGCAAGATTTAAAGATGGTGAAGTATGAAGTGTCAACAGGGCGGGGGAGAATGCGACAACAAAATAACTCAGAAGAGTTGTCGCCAACCCCGTCCCCTCTGATAGTATTAGTACATTAGTACAAGGATGTTGTAATGAAAGCAAAAACTCACCTCCACCAGTTCCCATATCTAGTAACATATCATCTTTATTTAAGTACTTACAAATAAAGCTTTTATAATCCCATGGAAGCTTTTCTTCTTCTATACGTCCATCTAAATATGAAAAGTCCCATCCTTTAAATTCCTTGTTTTCTTCCAATAACCTTTGCGATAATTCTGTATCTCTAGTAAAAATGGTATATTAATAATTCAACTTTTCAACCCCGACCCCTTTTGCCTCTATATGTTTTATTTTTATACACGATATTTCCAGCTATAATAGTCATAATAACATTATAATAATCATCAATTACAGTCAAATTAGCTCTTTTATTTTTCTGTATACTTCCAAATTCATCATCTATTTCTAGTATTTTAGCAGGTATAAGAGAAGCCATATGAACTGCTTCTAATGGGCTGACTCCTACTTTTTCAATCATATTCTTTACTCCATCTATAAGCTTTAGTGTGCTTCCAGCAAGTGAACCACTATTGAGTCTTGGGATTGAATCCTTTACAATAACCTCTAATTCTCCTAATTTATATTCACCATCAGCTAGCCCTCCAGCTCTCATACAATCACTTATCAAACATATTTTATTTGCTCCTTTACATTTAACCAATATTTTTATTGCTTCTGGATGTACATGTATCATATCAGCTATTAACTCAGCATATATTTCGTCTATAGCCAACACAGCTCCTACTACCCCCGGCTCTCTATGATGAAACCCTCTCATTCCATTAAATACATGTACTCCAATATTTGCTCCATTTTGTATTGCTTTCTTAGTTTGGTCAAATGTTGCATTAGTATGTCCAATAGAAACCTTTAATCCCTTTGTAGTTAGAAATTTAATTAAATCTAAAGCTCCTTCTTTTTCTGGAGCAATTGTAATTACTTTTATACTTTCATTAGAATCCTTTATCATCCCATTTATTTCTTTATAATCTAATCTTCTGATAAACTTTGATGGATGTGCTCCTCTATTCTTCTCTGTTATAAATGGTCCCTCAATATATGACCCTATTATGACTGCACCTTCTACTCCCTTATTCATAGTCTTGTCAATGTTTATAGTAGCATCTTTTACCTTTTTCCAGTCAGCTGTCACTGTAGTCGCTAAAAAAGCGGTTACTCCATTTTCTGCAAGATATTTTGATATTTCGTTTAAAGCTTCATAGTTTGAATCCATAGTATCATAGCCATTTGCACCATGAATATGCAAATCAATTAAGCCGGGTATTATTTTATATCCTGTCAAATCTATTGCATCTAGATTTTCTTCATTCTTTTGTCTATCTATATTTTCTATTAAATCATCATTGATTATTAAGCTGCTATTTTTAAGCACCCTATCTTCACAATATATTTCAGATGCTCTAATTAAGTATCTCATTTTATCCTCTCCGCTTAATAAATTACTTATAAACTTATTTCATCAATTTTTATTTTATTCTTTATTTTTTTTAAATTTTCTAAGCTCACTTTACCTGTTTCTTTTTCCATTGCATTAGCAGTTCCACAGGCAGAAGCAAAAGCTATCATTTCTTTAAAGCTAAAATTCTTTTTTAAAGCAACCGCAAATCCTGCTATCATAGAATCCCCTGATCCTACTGGATTAACAGCCTTTATATTTGGGATTTTTACTCTATAAACTGTGTTCTTATGAATTGCTATTGAACCTTCTTTTCCTAAGGAAACTACAACTATTTCGATTCCTTCTCTATTCAATTTTTTCCCACATTCTATTAAATCCTTTTCCGTTTCTATATTAATACCAATTATTGATTCCAATTCTTCCTTATTTGGTTTAATGAGGTATGGTGAAGCCTTTATTCCCTCTATAAGGGCTTGTCCACTAGTATCTAAAATAAATTTAATATTTTCTTTTTTTGCTCTAGTAATCAATTTATTATATATATCTATTGGGACATTATCAGGAATACTTCCAGAAGCGCTAATAATACTAGTTTCTTTTATTAGTTTTTCAAACTTTTCATAAAATCTCTTAATTTCATCATTTGAAATTGTAGGTCCCGGCTCTAATACCTCTGTTTGACTACCATCTTCCGATAAAATCGCAATACAATTTCTTGTTTCTCCTTTGATTTTTACAAAAAAATTTTTTATTCCTAAACTATTTAGACCCTTATCTACAAATTCACCATTTCTTCCACCAAGAAAGCCTGTTGTCATAACAGCTTCGTCTAATTGTTTTATTACCCTAGCCACATTTAATCCTTTTCCCCCTAGAGTTTCTTGTATTTCCTTGGCTCTAAATAATTTACCCTTTTTAAAACTATCTACCATATATCTTCTATCTATAGAGGGATTTAGAGTTATTGTGGTAATCAAGATGCTCACCCCTTTACAGTGCTTTCCCTTCACTTCCGCAGATTTTTATTTTCTCAATCACTACCTTTTTCATAGCCTTTTTTCCTGGAGCTAGATATTTTCTAGGATCATTAGCTTTAGGATTATATATAAAATAGTTTTTAACTGCATCAGCAAAAGGTATTTTTAATTCTGTTGATATATTAACCTTGCATATTCCTAACTCAATTGTCTTTCTAACATTATCACCAGAAATCCCAGATGCCCCATGAAGTACAATTGGAACTTCTATAAGACTCTTTATTCTTTCTAATCTTTTAAAATCTAACTTAGGTTCAGATTTATATAAACCGTGAGCAGTGCCTATTGCAACTGCTAATGAGTCAATTCCAGTTGCTTTTACGAACTCTACCGCTGAATCAGGATTTGTTAACATCGAATCCTTTTCTTCTACAATTAAATCATCTTCTATTCCTCCAAGCCTTCCCAGTTCTGCCTCAACAGTTACTCCTCGTTTATGGGCATATTCAGCTATTTCTTTAGTTTTCTTGATGTTTTCTTCAAATGAATCATGTGAGGCATCAATCATCACGGATTTATATCCTAAATCAATACATTTCTTAATATAATTCAAGTCTTCACAATGATCTAAATGTAAAGCTATAGGAATATTATATTTTAAAGCTGCTGTATTTCCTATTGCAAGGAGATAATCCATTCCAGCATATTTTATAGTACTTGGTGTTGCAGCAAGTATGGTTGGTGATTTCAACTCATAAGCTGCTTCCACAACCGCTTGAACTGTTTCTAAATTGTGTATATTAAAAGCAGGAACTGCATAATTTCCATTCTTAGCATGTAAAAGCATCTCTTTTGTAGATAAAATGGACATATTAAATCTCTCCTTATTTAATGAAATTTCCTCTTTATCTTTAATAATTTCTTTTATATTATCAGCTTTTTATTACTATAGGGATTCAAGTAGAGACTTTAATTTATAAATTTACATTTAGGTTTCTAAAATAGCCAATGCTTCTAGGCTATTTTAGAAATCAAAATGAAGAAGTCATCCAATGCTCCATTAAAAACTATTAATTCATATCATAAGGATGCAGATTTAATTTACAGGTTTTTTATTTTTAAATTTAACACTTAATAATACTAATAAAGCAATAAGAAGTCCAAACCCTATATATGGTATTCCTATACTAAAAAATAATTTGATTAAACTCAATACCACAATTGCGTCTGATACTAATAATGCAACTCCATCTACGCCATACTGTGACAATCCAAATAAAGGATAAAATAAAGCAACTGGAATTGTTAGAAACAGACCATACATGACGCCTGATACCATTGCACCTCTTTTCCCTCCTGTAGCATTACCAAATATCCCAGCCGTACCACCTGTAAAGAAGCCTCCTATAATAGATGGTAACGGAACAATTCCTCCAAATAGTTGAGATACAAACATACCTATCAGCATACCAATAACTGAGAATATAAAACCTAACATAAGTGCTGTTGGTGCATAAGTAAATACCACTGGACAATCTAGGGCAGGTTTTGCTCCTGGAACAAGCTTCATTCCAATCCCTCTAAATGCAGGTACAATCTCACCTAAAAACATTCTTACCCCTTGTAATAAAATAAGTACACCTGCTGCAAACCCTAAACCATTTAACACACTAAATGTAATATAGTTTTGATCTCCTGCTAAGGTTTTAATAAATTCCTCTCCTGCAAATAAAGCTGTAATAACATAAATAACTACCATTACTAATGATACTGAAATCGCTGTATCCTTAAAGAAATCTAAGCCTTCTGGTAATTTTATGTCTTCACTGCTCTCATCTGTATTTCCTAATAATTTCCCAACATATGCCGAAACAACAACTCCAATTGTGGTTAAATGACCATATGCAATACTATCACTTCCAGTAATCTTTCTCATAATAGGCTGTGCAATAGTAGGTAATAATAATAATACAATTCCTTGAATGATGGTTCCAAAAATAATTGTATTTACTTCAGTCACTCCTAAATCATAAAAAGCCCATGCTATGGCACCTGCCATAATCCACATCATATGCCCTGTCAAAAATATATACTTAAAGGGCGTTATTCGTGCCAATACAATATTTGCGACAAATCCCAATGCTAAAATTAATGAAGTTGTCCTGGCTATAACTTCTACTTTTTCAATTAATGCTCCTACAACTGCTTCATCAAAAGGAACTACTCCTGTTAAATTAAAGGCTTCAGTAAACATGCTACTGAATGGAATTAAGTTTTGTACAATTACTCCAGCACCAGCACTTAATATAAGAAGCCCTAATATTGTCTTAACTGTTCCCTTGATTACATCTGTATATTTCTTTTTCTGTAAAATTAATCCTAATAAAGCCACAAATCCTAAAGTAACAGCAGGTGTAGTTAATATACCAATAAAGACATCTAACATAATATAGCCTCCCTTTTAAAATATTTTTTTATTCAATTGCAGAATTCTACAGATACTTCAAAACAATAATTTAAAATAGTTATTTTAAGCACTTTTCCTCTGCCAAACAAATAATATATACTCTATTAATACATTACTCTCATCTATAATATCTATAATCTGTATGAAGCCTGCAATTTATTTTGTCTTTCATACATAATGATTTTCATGCTTTTAAATGGACTTTAAAATTATTAATACTTACTTTAACGCTTCTAGGACTTTTTTCTTAACTTCTTCTACGTCAATGAGATTTTTAATAAATACTATCTTTCCTTCAATATCATGCAAATTTGATTTCATGTCTTCAGAAGCAAAGAAAATATCTGCTGTTCTTCCTTTAACAGAACTTAAATCCCAAGCCTCTACTTCTGCACTGATACCTTCTTGACTTAAAATATCTTGGATTGTCATTTTAAGCATTAAGCTTGTTCCAAACCCCATACCACAAACTGTTACGATTTTCATCTTATTTTCTCCCCTTTATCCCTTGTCTAATTCGTATTTATTTCAACTGAATTTATTAAGTGATTAATTATAAACAACTGATTCTATTTCTATAATCTTCTATATATTTTTTGTTTATTTCATCCCCTTTATCTAAATTAGAGCTTACCCAAATAGGCGGCTTAATACCATCGTTAAAAAGGTTTTCAACTGTTTGAACAATTATTGATTGTACAATTGTAAATCCTATTATGGAAGATGTAGGGCCAAATTTAGCCTCTAATCCTTCAATTTCCATAATTGCATCTCCTAAAACTCCACAATTATCTAACACTACATCGGCAAACTCATAGGCTTTTTTTCCACTTTTGTGTCTAGCTGTTACATTCTTTGAAAAATCATAAGATGTAAGGGTAATTACTTGCATACCTTTATTTTTTGCCTCTATTGCCATTTCTATTGGAACAGCATTTCTTCCAGAAGTTGAGACAATAAAAATTATATCATTCTTTTCAACCACTTCATTGTCAAGTATTGCTTTTGCAAGACCTTCTTGCCTTTCTCCCTGTGTACTAAGAGGTGCTTTAGGTTCCAATGATAAAGCTGGAGTAAGTATAGCATTAACAGGAACTAAGCCGCCAGCTCTATAAAATACTTCCATAGCATACATTTGTGAATGTCCACATCCGAAAACATGTAATACTCCACCTTTTTTAATAGATTCTGCTATTAGCTTTGCTGATTCTTCAATTTTGTCCTTTTGTGTTTCTTCAACCTTATTTAGAATTTCTCTAATTTTAAAAAAATACTTATTATATAACATAAAAATCACTCCTTATATCTTAAATTTCTTTTCTATTATTTCTAAAATTTCTTTTTGGCTATTAGATTTTAAAATTTGATTAACAACTGCTTTATCTCGTAATAGTGTCATAATTTGTGAAAGTACTTTTAGATGTGTCTTATTATCTGAAGCACCAAAAGCGAAAACTAAATTAACAGGATCCTTTTCTCCAGCTCCAAAATCAACACCACTTTTGAGTGTTATTAAGCCCATACATATTTCTTTAACTCCATCTTGAGGTCTAGCATGAAATAATGCAACTCCAGGAGTTATTACAATATATGGTCCATATTTTTCTACTGAGAGTATCATTGAATCAACGTATCGGGGCTCAGCACCTCCAGTATCAACTAATAATCCCCCTACTATTCTAGCAGCTTCTTTCCATGTACTAGCACTAACGTTCGCTTTCACAGTTTTCATTTTCAACAAATCAGTTATCAATATGATTTACCTCCTCTAATTCGGTGTTAAAGAAACATAATTAAATTCAATAAGGATATATAGTTACACCCTTTACCACCCTATTTACAGTACCATCTGGGCATGGATTGTCGGAACTAATACCTAATTTGATTGATTTAAAAAGTGTGAACATATGGACAATTAATATATAGTTAAATACTGAGTATACATCATCTTTTAGCAGGCTTTCATTTTTATTTATGCTTATAAAATAATCTACTAACTCATCAATTTCTTCATCTTGATACGAAGAAATAGCAATTACCTTCTTACCTCCTCTTTCATTTACCATTTCCTTAAGCATATCAACCTCATATTTTCTTGTATAGTTATCATTTGATAAATATGAAAATACCAAAGTTCTATCATTAATTACTGATTTTGGTCCATGTCTAAAGCCTAAGGAAGAGTCCCAATTAGTAATTACCTTTCCACTAGTTAACTCTAAAGTTTTTAAAGCTGACTCTCTAGCTACTCCCATTAATGTAGAAGATCCTAAGAATACTACCCTGTTAAAGTTATTAGAAACAATATCTTTTATCTTGTATATATTTTTCTCTAATATTTTTTCTCCATCCTCTATAATTTGTTGTATTCCTGGTTCTAGATTTTTCAAATGATCAATATGGAAAATTAATAGAGAAGCCAGCAGCATACATGTAAAACTTCCTGTCATCGCAAAGCCTTGATCATTTGAATCCTCAGGCATAAGCAATAATAACGATTTATCATCTTGTGACGCTTTTTTTGTTAAGTCGCCCTCTGGATTACAAATCAAGAAAATTTGATATAAATTATCTACAAATTTTTCAGCTAATTCAACAGCAGCTATACTTTCAGGACTATTACCAGACCTTGCACATGATATAAGCAGCGTTGGTTTATCTGAGTGTAAATAGTTTTTAGGATTAGCTACTATATCAGTAGTAGCTATAGCTTCAGCCTTTACATCTAACTTTCTATTTAAATATGGAACAATACTGTCTCCTATATAAGCTGAAGTTCCTGCTCCAGTAAAAATAATTCTTAAATCATTCTCTTTTAAAACCTCCTCTAAGAAATAATTAATCTTCTCTTTGTTTTTCTTAATTAATTTAAATGTTTCTCTCCACAACCTTGGTTGCTGTCTAATTTCTTTAGCTGTTATATAACCTCCTATTTCTTTAAGCTTTGATTCGTCATGCCCCAGTATTTTTGTCACTTTGTACCACCTCTTCAATATTTTTTAAGTTCAATAAGCTCTTGCTATTCGATGTCTTGTTATGACGTAATTACCAGTTTGCAAAAAATTTTTTTATAACTACATTATATTTAAACTTATCTCATCCTTCCAATCTTCTAGAAGAAGATATATCTCCAAAGGATATGTTATAATGTGGCCATGTTGTAATGTGGTCATTATCACTTATGGTTTAATACTACACTATAACTCCTATCATGTCAATATATAATATTTATATTATTTCTCTAAAATCACACAATATTTAAACCTATCTCCTCTAGCAATACCTACTGTATATTCAATAACCATATCTTCTTCATAGGTAATTCTTTCAATCATCATGCTAGGAGAATCTGGTTGATTTTCAAGAAATTTCGCTTCATCTTCCCTAGTTAAAACAGCCTGGAAGATTTCTTCAGCTCTTGAAAAAAACACATTATATCTTTCAGTAAAAATATCATACATAGCTTTTTGTTCTAGGTCATTTTTAGATATGCCTTTAAATCTATCATAAGGAATATAACTTGTTTCAAGCATCATAGGCTTTGAATCAGCAAGTCTTAATCTTGTAAATTTATATACTTTCTTTCCAGCCGTCATTTTCATTTTTTTTGCAATTTTTTCATTTGATTCTATTATTTCAAAAGCTATAACCTTAGATGATGGAATTTTTCCCAATTTTTTCATTTCTTCAGTAAAGCTATAAAACTTTAAAAGATTTTGTTTAAACCGCTCTGGAGAAACAAAAGTTCCTTTCCCATGCTGCTTATAGATATAACCCGCTTTTTCTAGTTCCTGAATAGTTTGTCTAACAGTAGCTCGGCTAATATCATATATTTCACATAATTCCCTTTCTGAAGGAAGTTTATCTTTTTCTTTATACTTCCCACTATTAATTTCCTCAATTATAATATCCATTAACTGATAATATAATGGTACTCTGTCTCCTTTTTTTATTTTTAACATGTTTCACCTCATCTTATATATTTCTTTTAATCCTATCACTTGTAAAACCTTACATACATTATATTTTTTATGTTAATATAAATTCCTGATATTGTCAACAGACCTTACATGACACTGCTTTGTAATAAAATATCTAAGGATAAATCAATATGCTGTTTACAATCGGAAACTATCTATTTCACTGCTAAAGTATTTATTAAATTTCCCCTTGTTATAATCTTTCTCTGATAGCAGCTTCCCACCTTTAAATAATCTACCTATAATCAATGTGTTTAGTATTCCCCAGCTTTCGGTGCATTTTCTTACATCACCTTTAAGTTCTGTTATAATCAGGGCACTCTTTTACAAAATCCAATATATCTTTAGTATACTTTTCTCTTATTTCCTTCTTATTTACGTAAAAGCTTGTAAACATGTTTTTTATGCTTACAAGCTTTATTTAATAGCTAAGTAAATAATTTATTCCATTTTGGACAGACTTTATTTTAAAACCACAATTATAGGTAATTTCTAACTTTCAACTACTCAACTGTAACACTCTTAGCCAAATTCCTCGGCTTGTCAACATCACATCCCCTAGCAACTGCTACATAGTAGGCGAACAACTGCTGGGGTATTGCACTTAGTATTGGTGTGAGTTCATCCATGGTGTCGGGAATATATATAACAGTATCTGCTGACTTTTCAACTTCCTTGTTTCCTTCCTTGGCTATGGCAACTACATAGGCACCCCTAGCCTTTACTTCCTTGATGTTTGAAAGCATTTTTTCATATAGTCTATCCTGGGTAGCAATAGCTAATACTAGGCTTCCCTCTTCTATAAGGGCTATTGTTCCATGCTTTAGCTCTCCTGCTGCTACTGCACAGGAGTTGATATAGGATATTTCCTTAAGCTTAAGGGAACCTTCAAAGGCTGCGTCTATGTCAAGACCCCTACCCATGAAGAATACACTTTCATTGTTGAATTGGCTGTCTGCAAGCTGTTGTGCTATTACGTAATTATCCAATATGATTTGTGCCTTTTCCGGCATTGTACTAAGCTCTGATATTATGTCATCGTATCTTTCTCTACTCAGCACTCCCTTAGTTATACCCATGTGTAGGGCAATCATATATACCGCTGTCAGTTGTGTTGTGTATGCCTTTGTTGATGCTACCGCTATCTCCAGACCGGCCCATGTGTAGAATACGTCATGGGATTCCCTATCTACGGAGCTTCCTACTACATTTACTACTGAAAGGATTCTTGCTCCCCTTCTCTTTGCTTCCCTAAGGGCTGCTAGGGTGTCTAGAGTTTCTCCCGACTGGCTTATTGCTATAAATAGGGTATTTTCATCTATAAATGGGTCCCTATATCGGAATTCCGATGCTATGTCACAGATTACTGGTATCTGGGCAAACTTTTCTATGGCATATTTCCCTATAAGTCCTGCATGATATGCTGTTCCGCAGGCTACTATATATACTCTATTTATTCTATCTAGGTCTTCCTTCGTAATCTTTATTCCGTCAAGCTCTATTATCCCTTCTTGGTTTAGCCTCCTGTGTAGGGTTTCATGAATTCCCCTTGGCTGTTCGTTGATTTCTTTTATCATAAAATGTTCATAGCCTTCTTTTTCTGCTGCCTCTACATCCCAGGTTACAGAAAATATTTCTCTATCCTGAACTTGCCTAAGTTCGTTGAAAATAGTTACTCCTTCCTTAGTTAAAAGTACTACTTCATCGTTTTCTATTAGAAATACTTCCCTTGTATGCTTGAGGATTGCCGGTATGTCGGAGGCAAGGAAGTTTTCCCCTTGGCCAAGGCCAACGATAAGTGGGCTGTCCTTTCTAACTGCCACTATCTTGTCGGGCTCGGATTTGCAAACGACTGCTATGGCATAGGCCCCTTCCATTTTTTCTATGGCTTTAAACACAGCATCTAGAAGGTCTCCTTCATAGTAATAGTCTATAAGGTGGGCTATTACTTCTGAGTCTGTTTCCGACCTGAAGGAAACATTGTGTTCTTCTATTAACCAATCTTTTATTTTCATGTAGTTTTCTATTATACCGTTATGGATTACAGCTATATTACCTGCATGATTCGTATGGGGATGGGAGTTTCTATCGGATGGTGCACCATGGGTCGCCCATCTTGTATGACCGATACCTATTGAGCCATTATAATTTTTATTCTTAATATTATCTGCCAGTACGCTAAGTCTTCCCTTATATTTTTCTACGTGTATGCTACTATCCTTAAATACGGCTACGCCCGCTGAATCATAACCCCTATATTCAAGCTTTGATAACCCTTCTATTAAAATTGGTGTTGCTTTCTTATCTCCAATATATCCAACTATTCCACACATTTACGTATCCTCCTATTTCATAATATAAATTTTGATTTAATATACTGTAATTCATGGAATAATTTCACATCTTTATACGCATTTCTAGTCATTCCTCTTTAGATTATTTCAAAAAAGGCAAAAAGAACCCCTAGCTTACCTAACTTTTTTGTTCCCACAATCACTTGCGGGGTTTGTAAAGTCTTTAACGGTGGTAAGTACACCGCAGGGCATCCGCCGAAAAACTCGATAAACCCTGACCCTCGTCAACTTAAATATTTATTCCGATCCTATTTAAGTTCTGGCGCTTTAAAATGATACAAGATGTAAGTTCCAAGTTACAAGTATTTTGCTTAGTACTCCTAAATCATCATATTGAAGCCCTAAGCTAGATTATAAAAGTTTAGATGTATCATCATTATTTAGTTTTCATCTACTCTTTCAATAGGCATCACCCCTTTCAATATACTCCTACATCACAGATTTAGGGTTCTTTTACGGGTTTTATTCGTAAGGAACCCCAAAAGAATTTAATCTTCTAACTCATAACAATAATTTAACCTATGGATTTATAATCTTACTTATGCAAGTCTTTCTTCTATAAGTTCAACTAGTTCTGTTGCGTATTTATCTAAAACCTGCTCATTACTACCCTCTATCATCACTCTTACTAAAGGCTCTGTTCCCGATGGCCTTATAAGCACTCTTCCTTCTCCATGGAAAATTTCTTCTATTTTTTCTATCTTAGATGCTATAATATTATCCTCTAAGTATTTATGCTTTTTATCATTACTTACCTTGGCATTTTTTAAAATCTGAGGGTAAGTTTTCATTATTGAAGATAGCTCAGATAAGGGTTTGTTCTTCTTTTTAACTACTGACATAAGCTGAAGTGCTGATAAAAGTCCATCACCAGTAGTGTTATGCTCTAAAAATATGATATGTCCCGACTGTTCTCCACCTAATATGTATCCGCTCTTTTTCATTTCCTCAAGAACGTATCTATCTCCAACCTTAGTCTTTACTATGTTACACTCATATTGATTAAGTGCCTTATCTAATCCTATATTACTCATTACGGTGGCAACTAGTGCATTATTTTTCAATTTTCCTTGTTCCATAAGATGGGCTGCACAGATAGCCATTATCCTATCTCCATCAACTATATTACCAGCTTCATCTACGGCAATAAGCCTATCGGCATCTCCATCAAAGGATAGCCCCAGGTCGGCTCCTGTTTCTAAAACACATTCCTTGATAATTTCCGGATGTGTAGAGCCGCAATTATAATTTATGTTATATCCATCTGGATTGTGATTAAGTATCTTCACCTCCGCACCAAGGTCACATAAAGTCTTTGGTGCAGCCATGTAGGATGCTCCATTGGCACAATCAATGGCGATTTTCATACCCTTTAAATCAACGTCTATGGTGGACTTTAGAAAATCTGCATACTCATCAACGGCCTTCGTAACCTTAATCTTTCTTCCCACTTCCTTGCCCCTTGGCATAAAATCTATATCTTTACCATTTAAGATATAGTCCTCTATTCTGTCTTCAACTTCATCGGGTAATTTGAATCCATCTTTATTGAAAAACTTTATACCATTATATTCAACTGGATTGTGGGATGCGGATATTACGACTCCTGCATCGGCCTCATACTTTCTTGTAAGGTATGCCACTGCTGGAGTTGGTACTACCCCTATGCATATTGCATCTGAGCCAGCCGACAGTATCCCAGATATAAGGGCCGATTCAAGCATATCACCGGATATTCTTGTGTCTTTACCCACTACTATTTTTGCTTTCTTCTTTCCTTCTGTTAATATGTATGCACCTATTCTACCAAGTTTATATGCCAACTCACAGGTAAGTTCTGTGTTCGCTACTCCTCTAACTCCATCTGTTCCAAATAAACTACCCATAATAAACCTCCAAAGATAAAATATCATAATCCCTTATATTTTATCATATTCTAAAAATGCCAGCAATGTTAAATAAATTTACTAGGTCAAGTTTTTAGATGAGCTTATTAAAGGACAGCAAAATATATGCTGTCCTTTTATCCTAAGTTTTTATGGACTTTTTTCCACCCCATAATGTATTGTAAGCTTGCTTTATCAGTACCAGTGCAAGGATAAATAATAGCAGACCAAATACTACTAAAATATAGTTTTCCCCTGCAATGTTTGACTTAATCAATAATACTAATGCAGTTAGGGTCACAGCAAACATAAATATCATGGGGTAAATAATCATCTTGTTGTTCTTACCGCTGCTAGCAAGCCATGCAGCTAGGGCTAGTAATGCCAGGGCAGCTAGCAATTGGTTTGCAGCACCAAACAAGGGCCAAACTACATTCCATCCCTTAACAGCAAGTAAGCCCCCTAGTACAACTGTAATTGCAGTGGATAAGAACCTATTTGTAGCAAGAATACTCTGTTTTTCCTTAGACTTATCTTCAAAGAACTCCTGGAAGATAAATCTAGCAAGTCTTGTTGCAGTATCCAGACTCGTCAAAGCAAAGGCTGAGATTGCCAATGCAGCAAAGGGTTTACCAACTTCTATCGGTATACCTATTTTAGTCATGAATGTACCAACCCCGCTTGCAAATACGGTAACCGGTGTACCGGTACTTAATAGCTCCTTTAATTTATCACCGCTTAGATAGGCTGCTGTTATTATAGCTACTATAGCTAATACACCTTCAATTAACATACCACCGTAACCGATTAGCTTTGTATCTGATTCTATATTAACCTGCTTCGATGAAGTACCTGAGCCAACCAATGAGTGGAATCCAGAAATTGCCCCACATGCAACTATGACAAATAACATGGGGAACAAGTATGTTCCCTCTACATTAAATCCAGTGAATGGAGCTAATTTAAGCTCGGGTCTATACATCAATAAACCAAGTACAGCACCACCAATCATAAAATATAGAAGGTAGGAATTAAGGTAGTCTCTAGGCTGAAGCAATATCCATACTGGTGTTACCGATGCTACGAAAATATATCCTAATATAAGCATAATCCAAGTATTTTTAGCAAGGGCTATGGGAAACTTCATTCCCAGCCATATACATAGAAAAAGTAAAATAACACCTATTATACTACCAAGGGTTAAGGATACACCTTTTCTATAGACTGCTATTCCGAAAAATACAGCCAAAACTATGAATAAGATTGAGGCCGTAGCCGCCTGGGGTGTGCTTACAAATGTGTTGGCAACTACATTTACAAATGCAGCAACTACTAATAATAATGTAAGCCATGCAAATATTGCAAATAATTTTTTACCGGCTTCACCCATACTAGTTTCAATAATTTTTCCCACTGATTTTCCTTCATGCCTTACGGACGCAAATAATGAGCCAAAGTCGTGAACGCCCCCGAAGAATATACTTCCTATAATAATCCATAATGTTACAGGAACCCAGCCGAATATGGCCGCTGCTATTGGTCCAACAATAGGTCCCGCACCGGCGATAGATGCAAAATGATGTCCTAAAAGAACAGGTGAAATTGCCGGTACATAATCAACTCCATCATTCTTGGTGTGGGCTGGAGTCCTTCGTTTTGGATCAACACCCCATTGCTTACATAACCATGAGCCATAGGTTACATAGGCAATAGCAAATACTACAATTACAATTACTACTAATAATAATGAGTTCATAGATAATCCCCCTTTATGATATTATTTAAACCCAAAATCTGGGTCTATTTTAAGGTAGATAAAATTTTTCAACTCCCTTAGCCCTTTTACTAGTAATAACATCTTTTCTGTTTAAATCAACTAAAACAAGTCTTACATCTACCCAACCCTTAAAGCCAAGGGCAAAGCTTTTTTGATAATGAAACTTTTTTACCTTCTTTATTATATCGGAGTCCTCTATATTATCTACTGCCAATATTCCTGTAATAGTACTGGACATATGTTCATCATGGGGTTTTATATAGTCATTGATACTAATCTTTAAAATATCTATGATTTTTCCTAAACTGTCTTCATTTAGGGATTTATAGTATTTCATAAAACAGTATTCATCATTTTCAAATGCATAAATCCTAATTCTTTTAGTTGCCATATATTTTTCATTTCTTATATTGGATAGGGCAAAGAGGTCAAACTCTTCTTTATTATATTTATACTTTTCCTCCACATTAAAATTCTTAGAAAATCTTTCCTTAATCCTTTCCTTGTAGACTTCAAATAAGATATTATCACCACCTATAGTAATTCTTTTATTTTAAAGGTAGATTTGAAAAATACGATGATATCATTTTTCTAATAGGGTTATCTATAGTATTCTATATTTGGTTTTCTTTTCCTTCGTCGCTATAGATATTTCCAAATATTTTTTTATTTTGAAATTTTTTATTCTTCTCCCCATTATAAAGTCATTTATTAGTAGACTGTGAAAAAAGCCCAAGTCTAAGTTCCACTGAAATTGAGGGACAGAAATTTCAGCAGTAACATAGAAATTGGGCTTTTATCAACAATCTGAAAAAAATTTATTTTTTCCTTACTCTATATTAAGTCTCCATTGTTTACTTTGAATTTTTCTATTGATTCATTTAACCTATCTACTAAGGATATAAGCTCCTTGGATATCTCACTTAGCTGCTGTGAAGAGCTAGATTGTTCCTGTGTTGACGCCATGACCTCTTGGGTCCCTGCTGCCGCCTCCTCGGTAACTGCTGCTATATTTCCTACAGAATCAATGGTTTTATTTTTATACTGTTCTATATCTTCTACGGCATTGTTTACATCCTCTACTTCTGAAATAATTGACTCAATGGACTCCGTTATATTCTTAAAGGCTGTATCCGTATCAAATACGGCGTAATACTGTTCCCCAAAAAGCTTATCCCCTTCCTCTACTGATTCTACGGTTCTTGTAACATCGGTATTTATATCATTTGCAAGGTCAGTTATTTGGCTTGTAGCTTCCTTAGATTGTTCAGCTAATTTTCTTATTTCATCGGCTACAACGGCAAAGCCTTTACCGGCTTCTCCCGATCTCGCTGCTTCTATTGCCGCATTAAGGGCCAGTAGATTTGTTTGCTCACTTATGTTTTTTATTAGGTCAACTATATTGATGATTTGGGAAACACTATCCTTAAGCTTTGAAATAGTCTCCTTCGTACCACTAGATATCTTCGCGTACTCTTCGGTTTTTTCATAAAGGTTTTTAACTGTATCTGTGGCATTACCGCTTATTTCCTTTGTCTTATCCGTAGCTTCCTTTACTACGTTTATACTATCGACCATGTTATCTATTCTGCTTGATAACTGACCCATTATCAGGGTAGCATCTTCAGCATTTTTTGCCTGCTCTGTAGAACCATTAGCTATCTCTCCCATCGAAATGGCTACCTGCTCAGATACCATCGTATACTGCTCTGCTATTTCATCTACGGATTTAGTACTGACTTTAACTGATTTAAAGGTTCTGTTGGTATCCTTTATCAATTTTCTCATACTATCTATCATATTGTTAAAGCCCTTGGACAGCTTTACAATCTCATTATTACCAACCAGCTCTGATTTAACGGTTAGGTCCCCCTTTTCTACCCGATTCATAAGCTCCATTATCTTTTTAAGGGGATTTGTTATATTAAAGGTTATGTATAGGGACAACATTATTGATACTATCAAACATATAATTGCAATGATTATGGTCATTGTACCTACCTTATAGACCTCTGACATTAATTGATTTAAGGGAGTAATAGATAATAATCTCCAGCCATTATGGCATGTACTATATGCCAACAAATTTTGATTTGAAATAAAGGTTCCATATTCCCTATCTATTGGAATAGACTGAAAATAGCTTTCATATGGACTACTACTCAATTTCTCTCCAGCCTGTCCATTTTTATCACTGTTTTCATGGCTGACATATTGATAAATAGCCTTATTATTACTGTCACCTATCAATATCCTTGAATTTTGAAATATACCTAAGTCATCATATAATTTATCTATAGCTTTTATATCTATTTCAAATACTAAAATACCAGCTTCCATATTAAAGTAGTCAGCTATCTTTCTTATAACATGCACTTTATTATTGCCTCCAAGCAATCCTGACACCCAATGGACTTCATACTTTTTTGAATCCTTAACCTGTCTATAAATATCTGAATTTTTAAATTCTCCACTCTCTATATATTTTACTAGCTCTTTATTTTCTCCTGAACCTTGAATTTCTCCATTATTTCTAACAATAGTAATAGAATTGATGTCACGGTTAGAAACGATTATATTTCCTAATATATCATCTATGGTACTCATATCTTGGAATCTTTCATAGGAATTCTCATATTCTTTTTTTCCTAAAATCTTTGTTAGCTCTTTATTCGACATTACTATTACTGTAGATTTTTCAATTTCCTTCATTTTTCCATCTAACATTGCTGAATTTTGTTTTACTAACTGTTCTGATAATACACCCACCTGGTCTTTTATGGCACGTTGAAAATAGGTATAGGAATACCCTCCAACTAAAAATATTGGTATTATACTTAGGATTAAGGAGAATATTATTAGTTTTGCCTTAATGGTTAAATTGTTCCCTTTAATACCTTCTAGTTGTTTATTAGGCATTTTTCCAACATTTTTTTTATTTTTGCTCTTTAAATTCTCCATCATATTTCAACCCCCAAAAATATTATGATTATTTTTGTAAAGCTCTTTTAATTCAATATATAACTACATAAAATACTCATCATATATTAATATTACATTTCCACATTTTCATGTTTTTTCCTGCTAAATTTTTATATTTATTGTAAATTTTTGTTGAGAAAGCAAATATAAAAAGCAGACAAAAATTGTCTGCTTGAGGCTGTTGACAAACCCGAATTTCTTCGTTGTTGCTTCAACCGAGAACCTAGTCAATAAAATTTTAGAACGAACTAATAAGTTCGTGGGAAATTTTATGGTATTTGCTAAAAGCAAATAGACTTCCTTTTTTTATTATA
>JAKSBP010000024.1 GCA_022361035.1 Clostridia bacterium | reverse complement strand
TACAATAGAAGAAGCAGAAAGGGCCACTAAATATATTGGTGAGATAATAAATCAAGCACTGCGAAAGTGTATTGTAAGTCCATAAATAGATGTAGCAGAACGTCAAAGTTCTGAAAGGTCCAAAGGCTGAACTCATATGAGGCAGCTTTTTTTTTTGAAGAAAAATCTTATCTGAAAATGAGGAGCTTAATATTGTAAAATTTTATTTTACACTTTAAGGAATAAAATATTTTCATGTGTCAAAAATATAAATGGTGAGGAAAATGAATAGAGTAGAAAAGATAAGAACTAAGAAGCTCAATAGATTAAGAAGGATAAAAGGATTTTTCGCAGGTATACTGACATTTATCTTGTTAATAACTTTATTGTATATAGGCTTAGAAATTGTAGATGAGACGAATCGTAAAATGATGTATATGGAAGATCCAAGCTTTTTGAGTTATAAAAGGTTGGATAGAAATAACATGGAAGTTGTTTTTTGTGGAGATAAATATTTAGTTAATATTGCGAAAGTCCATATGGTAATTGCCGATGTCAAAGAAAAAACTGAGGATGGAATAACTATTATTAAAAAGTTTGCAGAGGATAAGGGTAAGGTTGTAACAAAGTTAGTTCAAGATATATTTTAGGCTATGGAGTTATAACCTCTAAAGAATAAGGGTTAAAAGAAGAATTTTGGAGTAATAGTGTGGGTATTCTAGGTTTTGATTGTTACAACATACAATTTATTTCTTTGGCTCTAAGAAGCCATTTGTTGTGCGAAGTGCGAAGTGGGTAAAAACATTTACTTTGTACTTCGCATTTTACAATTCCCACATATAAAAATCAACCTTAAATCCAGATCCTAAAGAGTGGCTTAAAACCCTCAAATTATGACCTATAACCTTTAGCCATAACCCTTTAAGGACCCATTTGTACTGTATATAGTATTATGTTATAATTGATAAGGATTATGGAAGTGTATGAAAGAGGGAGGAAATAGTATTGATGTCAGGGAATCGTCAAGATAAAATACGAAATTTCTGTATAATTGCCCATATAGATCATGGAAAATCTACCTTAGCAGATCGACTAATTGAAGAGACTGGTCTTCTTACAGAAAGAGAGATGAAGGATCAGATATTAGATACTATGGATTTAGAAAGGGAAAGGGGAATAACCATTAAGCTTCAAGCTACAAGGCTTGTATACAATAAGGATGGAGAAGAGTATATATTAAATCTTATAGATACTCCTGGACATGTGGATTTTACATATGAAGTATCCCGTAGTTTAGCTGCATGTGAAGGGGCTATTTTAGTTGTAGATGCAACTCAAGGGGTGGAGGCACAAACCTTAGCCAATGTATACCTAGCTGTTAATCAAGACCTTGAAATTCTTCCGGTGATAAATAAGATAGACCTGCCAAGTGCAAGGCCAGAGGAAGTAAAAAAAGAAATAGAAGATGTTATCGGAATTGAAGCAGATTATGCTCCCCTAATATCAGCAAAGGAAGGTTTAAATATAGGATCGGTTTTAGATGCCATAGTGGAGCATGTTCCCAATCCTAAGGGTGACGAAAAGGCCCCACTGCGCGCTCTGATTTTTGATTCTTATTATGATAGTTATAAGGGTGCTGTTGCCTATGTAAGAATCCAAGAAGGTTGTATAAAGCGTGGAGATAGAATAATGATGATGTCCTCTGGGAAAAAATTTGAAACAAATGAAGTGGGAATTTTTTCACCGGGACCAAGGCCTATAGATGAGTTGAAAGCTGGAGATGTAGGGTATATTACCGCTAGTATCAAGGATGTGAAAAATTGTAGGGTAGGAGATACAATAACCAATGGAGATAATCCAAGTTCTGAGCCTTTACCTGGTTATAAAAAGGCTACACCTATGGTTTATTCCGGTATATATCCAGCCGAGGGAGAAAAATATGAAAATATAAGGGACGCTTTAGAAAAGCTGCAATTAAATGACGCTTCCCTAGAATTTGAACCTGAGACTTCAGTGGCTTTAGGATTTGGTTTTAGATGTGGATTTTTGGGCTTGCTTCATATGGAAATAATTCAGCAGAGATTAGATAGAGAATTTGATTTAGATATTATTACAACGTCTCCAGGGGTTATTTATAGAGTTACAAAGACGGATGGGGAGGTTTTAATGGTCCAAAATCCTACTAATTTACCTTCTACAAGTGAAATTGACTATATGGAGGAACCCATAGTTGATGCTAGAATAATGGTTCCAAACGAATTTGTAGGAAATGTAATGGAGCTTTGTCAAGAAAGAAGGGGAAATATGCTCAATATGGAGTATATTGATGATAGAAGGCTTATTTTGAACTATGAACTGCCCCTTAATGAAGTAATCTATGATTTCTTTGATGCCCTTAAATCTAAAACAAGGGGATATGGGTCCTTGGATTATGAATTTAAACATTATGTTAAATCTGACCTAGTAAAGTTAGATATATTATTAAATAAAGAGATTATTGATGCATTTTCTCTTATAGTCCATGAAAGCAAGGCCTATTCCAGAGGTAGAATGATTTGTGACAGGTTGAAGGATGTAATTCCAAGGCACATGTTTGCTATACCTGTACAGGCCTCAATAGGAAATAAGGTAATTGCCCGTGAGACTATTAAAGCCCTGAGAAAAGATGTATTAGCTAAGTGTTACGGTGGTGACATTTCCCGTAAGAGAAAGCTGTTAGAGAAGCAAAAAGAAGGAAAAAAGAAGATGAGGCAACTAGGCAGCGTAGAAGTTCCACAGGAAGCTTTTTTATCAGTATTGAAATACAGTGAAAAATAGTCATCTATAGTCACCCGCTATGGGTGACTAAATTTATTCTGAAAGCAAATAACTTTGAAAGAGTATGATATTTCTTAAGGACTACAAAAAAGCCTAAAACCCCTTTAGATATGGGAGGGATACTTGTGAGAGAAATAGGGCTATATGTTCATATACCATTTTGCATAAAAAAATGTTATTACTGTGATTTCCTTTCTTATAGTAAAGATAGTAGTATTATAGATTCATATATTGATGCCCTTATAAGAGAAATAGGAATGTATGAAAATAGATTGTCAGGCTATAGAGTAAAAACAATCTTTATAGGTGGAGGAACGCCATCCATATTAGAGACAAAAGCTTTAGATGTTATCGTAAATGAACTCTTGAGAAGATTTGCCTTGGCAAAGAATTTAGAATTTACTATAGAATCTAATCCGGGAACCCTAACAAGGGAAAAGCTAAAAAACTATAATGCTATAGGAATAAACAGATTAAGTATAGGTCTTCAGAGTTTTAACAATAATATTTTAAAAAAAATTGGCAGAATACATTCTAAGGAAGATTTTATTGAAAATTATTTTGAGGCAAGGAATGAGGGTTTTGAAAATATAAATCTTGATTTAATATATGGATTGCCCGACCAAGATTTAGAGGATTGGCAAGAGACTCTGGGTCAGGTAATAAAATTAGAGCCTAATCATATATCTGCCTATTCATTAAAGATAGAAAAGGGTACGGTCTTCGAAAAGCTGTTTGATGAAAATAGACTAAATTTACCAAAGGATGAAGAGGATAGACAGATGTATCACTTGGCTATTAATCTATTAAATGGAAATAATATAAGACAGTATGAGATATCTAATTTTGCAAGAGAGGGTTATGAATGTAAACATAATTTAATCTATTGGAATAATCAAGAATATTTGGGCTTTGGAGTATCTGCTCATTCATACTTAGACTCATGTAGATATGGTAATACAGATAATATAAATGACTATATAAATTTTATAAATCATGGAAAGTTTCCCGTTGTAAATAGAGAGGTAAAAAGTAAAGAGGAGGAAATAGTTGAAACAATTTTTCTTGGACTGCGTTTGAGCAAGGGGTTAGATGTAAGGAAGTTTAAGGATTATTTTAATGTTTCTATATATGAGATATATGGTAACAAGATTAATAGCTTAATTAAGCTAGGACTTTTAACTGGTGGGGAAGATTATATCAAGTTAACCCAATATGGTATGGATGTATCTAATCAAGTTTTTATAGAGTTTTTGTAGGTAAAGAATTAATAGTTTGTAAAAAAATTAAAAAAGATTATTGACAAAAATAAAATTAAATGTTAATTTAAAATCAAGAATGTTTAGCACTCGCTTTAAGAGAGTGCTAACAATGGAGAGTGGTAATATGACTTTAGTTGAAAGGAAACTAAAAATATTACAGGCACTAATCAATGATTTTATCTGTACTGCTCAACCTGTTGGTTCAAGAACTATTGCTAAAAAATATGATTTAGGCATTAGTTCAGCTACCATTAGAAATGAGATGTCAGACCTTGAAGAACTAGGGTATTTAGTTCAGCCCCATACCTCGTCTGGTAGAATACCGTCAGATTTAGCCTATAGGCTTTATGTGGACAGTTTAATGGAAAAATATAAGTTGGAAAATAGGCAAAAAAAGGTTATAAGTGATTTATTATTGGATAAAATAGTGGAGATTGATGATGTAATAAAAAATACTTCTAAGATATTGTCCCAGATAACTAATTTAATTTCCGTTAGCCTATCACCTCAATTTCAAAATAGCAAATTGAAAAATATTAAACTGGTTCACCTAGACGAAGATAAGGTTTTATTAGTTCTAGTTTCTAATTCGGGAGTTATAAAGAATACTATTTTGCAAATAAAGAATGTCTCCCAAAAGGCTTTAAACAGAGTATCAAACTTGTTACAGGACAAACTGAGTGGTCAGGTAATAGCTAATCTAGACGATGAAACTATAGATAAGATTAAATCGGAGCTAATAGAGTATAGTTCTACAATTGATAAAATAGTTCCTAAGCTTCATAATTTTTTTAAAGATATAGATCATGCCCATGTTAATTTAGATGGTATAACCAATATATTTAATCTACCGGAGTATACTGATATAAATAAGGCTAAGCAGTTTATAGCTACAATTGAAAAAAGAGATTTAATGTATGACTTATTGAGGGAAAGTTCAAGGGATGATATATGCATAAGAATAGGTTGCGAAAATGAAATTGAAGAAATACAAGATTGTAGTATCGTAACTGCAACCTACAAATTAAATGGAAGAATCATTGGTAAAGTGGGAGTAATCGGTCCTACTAGGATGGACTACTCAAAAGTAATAGCTGTTATTAAATATCTATCAAAGACTTTATCAAATAATATTGATGAGATATTGCCTTAAGTTTAAAATAGAACCAGGGATTTTATATGTATGAAATATATATAGTTATTTATCGCTATGAGAGGATAAAGCCATGAAAAATAATGAAAATGAATTTGAAAAAACTAAACTTAGATTATCAGCATTGAGAAACAATATTGATGCAATAACCTCTGTTGTTTCAACTGTTGAAGGAACCCTTGGGCCAAGGGGTATGGACTGTATGATAGTAGATGACTATGGAAATGCTATTATTACAAACGATGGAGTAACTATATTAAATGAAATAAGTACTTCTCACCCTGGGGCTAGATTATTGATAAATGCTGTAATGAGTCAGGAAAGGGAAGTAGGGGATGGAACTACTACTTTGACTGTTTTAGCTGGTGCACTTCTTAGCTATGCCCTAAAGATGGCTGAGATGGGTGTACCTATACATAAGATTATAGAAGGAATAAAAAAGGGTATTCAGGTAGTTATAGAAATCATTGAAACTGAAAAAATAATAGTATCAGAGGATAATTCTAATATAATGAAAAAAGTAGCATATATTTCTGCTAGGGAAGATATGGAAATCTCCGATTCTATCTGTAAAGCTGCTGAAATCATTGGAATAGAAATGCTAAACAATCATAGCTTCAAATTTTCCGATTGTATTGAAGCAATTGAGGGTAGTCAAAATGGAGTGTTTAGTGGTGTTGTTCTAGATAAAAGACCCCTAAACCTTCTTGAGGATTATACCCTAAATGATGCTAAAATAATGGTATTAGATGATGTTTTTGACATAGATGAGGATGCTAAAAAATTATTAGTAACGGAATCGGGTCTTAAAAACTATCTTGAGAGTGTGGAGATAATTAAGTCTTGGGCAGAAAAGATTGTCAATATGAAAGTAAATTTACTTTTATGTGATAGAATGATTAATCCTATGGCAATGCAGATACTTTCAGATGGAAGTGTTATTGTTGTCGATAGGGTTTTAAATAGTCAGCTAGAAAAAGCTGCAAGACATTGTGGTTGTAAAATGTTAAAAAAATCTGCATTATATAAGAATATATCAGATTTAAACAACTACTGTGGCATGGCAGATAAGGTAATATATGATGCAGAAAAGGAGCAAATCCTAATTCAGGATGGTCATGGTAAGCCCTATTCTACAATAATAGTTTCTGCATCAACAGGTGAGATAACTAGAGAAAAGGAAAGAATAGCTAAGGATGCTGCTGCATCACTTCAGTTTGCCATAAAGGATGGAGTTGTTCCAGGAGGTGGAGCTTTAGAAATTTACTGTTCAGCCCTACTTAAAGAATATAGGGAAGACATAACTGGAATGGAGAAATATGGTTTTGATTGTATTATTGAAGCATTAAAAAAGCCATTTCTTCAGATGGTTGAGAATAGTGGATTCAATTCCTTAGAAATCTTAGAAAAGGTAGTAACTTCAGCTAAAATACAAGAAAAAAAGTTTTTATCAATAGATTTTGAAAGTGGTACTATACATGATATGGTAGTTAAAGAAATTTTTGACCCAGCATATGTAAAAATAAGTGCATTACAAAAAGCTGGGGAAATAGCTGAAGCCATACTTAGAATAAATTTGATATTGAGGGGAAAAGAAACTAATTGTAGTTAGTCAACAATAGAGCCTAGGATAAGTTTCAGAGAAAATAGTGAATTCTTCTATGTTTTTTTCTTTAGAAATTTATTCCGCCTTAAAGCCGGTTGACTATAGGTTCCTCAGCTATATAATGGAATAAATCAGGTGGTGAAAAAAATGGAGAATACAGTGAATGAAAGAGAATTACATGTACAAGAGGAAATTAATGAAGAAATTAATGATAATCTTGAAGCCGTAAAGGAAGAAATACAAGACCAATCAGAGGAAGATAAGACTAATATTGAAGATGGGGCAAAGGAGCTTGATGGATTGAAAAATGAACTTGAAGAGTATAAGAGTAGATTTATGCGACTTTCAGCAGACTTCCAAAACTATAAAAAGAGAATGGAAAAGGAAAGAAGTGACTTGTATAAATTTGGAAGTGAAAAGATTGTTGTAGATATCTTACCTATCATTGATAATTTTGAAAGGGCTATACAAGCATCTGAAAACAATGGGGAAGAATCAGCTAGTTTTTTAGATGGAGTTGAAATGATATTTAAGCAATTTATTGAGATTCTCAATAAACATGGGGTTCAGGAGATAGAGAGTATTGAAAAAGAGTTTGATCCCAATCTTCACCATGCTGTAATGCAGGAAGAGTGTGAAGAATCAGAATCAAATATGGTTACTGAAGTATTTCAAAAAGGATATACATTAAATGATAAGGTTATAAGACCAAGCATGGTAAAGGTATCCAAATAATTTTCTATATGTCTTTTGGATGAAGTTCCATAATTTAGACTTAGTATAATTGCATGTTTCAATTAAAGTATAAATATTAATTATCTAATAGGGATAGTAGTTATGTAATTTACTTTGATGTTAAATTTTAAAAAATTAAAATATAGATTTGATTAAGGAGGAAAATAAAACATGGGAAAGGTAATTGGAATTGACTTAGGGACTACGAACTCATGTGTTTCAGTTTTAGAGGGAGGAGAAGCCGTAGTTATACCTAACGCCGAAGGTAATAGAACAACACCTTCAATTGTAGCATTTACGAAAAGTGGAGAAAGATTAGTAGGTGAAACTGCTAAAAGACAGGCTATCACA
Organism: Clostridia bacterium; assembly: GCA_022361035.1. GTDB lineage: Bacteria > Bacillota > Clostridia > Peptostreptococcales > Caminicellaceae > JAKSBP01. Next base: position 1,710 of record JAKSBP010000024.1, on the reverse strand, counting down.
AATCCTGATAGAACAATTATATCGATTAAAAGACATATGGGTACTGACCATAAGACAAAAATAGATGGTAAGGAATATACTCCCCAGGAAATTTCTGCTATGATACTTATGAAATTAAAGTCCGATGCAGAAAGCTATCTAGGAGAAACTGTTACAGATGCAGTTATTACCGTTCCAGCATACTTTACTGACAGCCAAAGACAGGCTACGAAGGATTCAGGTAAAATAGCAGGATTAAATGTTAGAAGGATTATTAACGAGCCGACTGCTGCTTCGTTGGCATATGGAATTGATAAAGAAGAGCAGAATCAAAAAATATTAGTATTTGACCTAGGTGGAGGAACATTTGACGTTTCGATTTTAGAGTTAGGAGATGGGGTATTTGAGGTTTTAGCTACCAACGGAAATAATCATCTCGGTGGCGATGACTTTGACAAGGTGGTAATGGATTATTTAGCAGAAGAATTCAAAAAGGAGCATGGAGTTGATCTGCGTAATGACAACATGTCTCTACAGAGATTAAAGGATGCAGCAGAGAAGGCTAAGAAAGAATTATCATCTGTTCAAACTACGAATATTAATCTGCCGTTTATTACTGCTTCAGCTGCGGGTCCCCTTCACTTAAATATTGATTTAACAAGGGCTAAGTTTGAGCAATTATCTAGTAATCTAGTTGAAGCTACATTAGAGCCGACTAGGAAGGCGTTAAAAGATGCAGAGCTTTCTGCCTCTGACATAGATAGAATAATATTAGTTGGCGGTTCTACAAGAATACCGTCAGTACAAAGAGCAATCAAAAATATTTTAAATAAGGATCCATATAAAGGAGTAAATCCCGATGAATGTGTTGCAGTGGGAGCAGCAATTCAAGCTGGGGTTCTAACCGGTGAAGTAAAGGATTTACTTTTACTAGATGTTACACCACTATCCTTGGGTATAGAAACCCTAGGTGGAGTATTTACAAAGCTCATTGAAAGAAATACAACCATACCAACTAAGAAGAGTCAAATATTCTCAACTGCTGCCGATAATCAAACCGCCGTTGATATCCACGTACTTCAAGGTGAAAGACAAATGGCTAATGATAATACTACCCTTGGTAGATTCCAACTTACTGGAATACCTCCAGCTCCAAGAGGAATTCCCCAGGTTGAGGTTACCTTCGATATGGATGCAAATGGTATTGCCCATGTATCAGCTAAGGATTTAGGGACTGGCAAAGAACAAAACATAACTATTACGGCATCTACCAATCTTTCCGATGAAGAAATAGAGAAGAAGGTTAAAGAAGCGGAGAAGCATGCTGAGGAAGACAAAAAGAAAAAAGAATCTATTGAAGCTAAAAATAAGGCGGATTCCTTGGTATATGAAACTGAAAAGGCTTTAAAGGAGTATGGTGATAAGGTTTCTGGCGATGAAAAATCGAATATAGAAGAAAAATTACAGGCATTAAAGAAGGCTTTGGAAGGAGACAATACTGAAGAAATAAGTAAGGCAACTGAAGAATTAACAAATGCATTCCATGTATTAGCTCAAAAAATGTATCAAAATACCCAAGCTGAAGGTGAAGCAGCGAATCCGGGAGAGCAAACTGAGGAAGCTAAGGATGATAATGTTGTGGATGCAGACTATGAAGTTGTAGATGATGACAAATAAAGGCACCCTTCTGGGTGCCTCAGATTGTTAACAAAGTTAACAAGATGATAGGCT
>JAKSBP010000414.1 GCA_022361035.1 Clostridia bacterium | reverse complement strand
AAAGAAAAAGGAATCCTTCATTCCTTTAGCCGTAAGGGAACCCCTTATGACAATTTATGTATTGAATCTTTCCATTCTGCTCTTAAGAAAGAAGAGGTTCACCATCATAAATACTATGATTTCGAGGTTGTCCGTAAGGCCATTTTGGAATATATTGAATTTTGATATAACTGTAAAAGGATTCACATTGGTATTAATTACATGACACCGTAAGTAGTTCATGATGCTGCCAAGCTGGTTGCATAAATATTTAACACTTTTTCTGTCTATATTATTGACATAAGTCCAATCATAAGATTTAATGAAGAATATGAAATAGAATAAATTCAAAGGGAGTCTTAACAATGGAAATAAATAAAAATTCAAAAATTTTAATTACAGGAGTCGCAGGCTTCATAGGTTTTCACCTATCACAGTATCTACTAAATAACAATTATTCAGTAATAGGCATAGATAACTTAAACGATTATTATGATACAAAACTTAAACAATCTAGACTTAAAATCTTAGAACGATATGATGATTTTACTTTCCATAAAATAGATTTGAAAGATAGGCCTTCGCTAGATAATATTTTCAACCAATACAAAACTTCTTATGTTATCAATCTAGCAGCTCAAGCAGGGGTTCGTTACTCTATTGAGAACCCATATGCTTATATTGATTCAAACTTAATAGGCTTTATGAATATTTTAGAAGCTTGTCGTAATTCCCCAGTAAAACATTTGCTTTATGCTTCATCAAGTTCGGTTTATGGAGGTAATAAAGTGGTGCCATTCTCAACAAACCACAATGTAGACCATCCAGTAAGTCTCTATGCTGCTACTAAAAAGTCAAACGAATTAATGGCACATACTTATAGTCATCTTTATGGTATCCCCACAACTGGACTTAGATTTTTTACAGTATACGGACCATTTGGTAGACCTGATATGGCTTACTTCTCATTCACGAAAGATATTCTTACAGGAAAGCCTATCAAAATATTTAACCATGGAAAGATGGAACGTGACTTTACATATATTGATGACATTGTAGAAGGTATTTATAGATTAATTGATAAAGTACCAGATGTAAATAAAGAATGGAATGAAAGTAAAGACAGTTTAAGTACAAGCTTTGCGCCGTACAAGATTTATAACATCGGAAATAATAACCCAATTCAACTTATGAGGTTTATCAAGGCACTAGAATCTGCAGTAGGTCAAAAAGCTGAGAAGATTTACATGAATATGCAGCCAGGAGATGTTTTAAGAACTTATGCGGATGTAGATGATCTTGAAAAGGATATAAACTTTAGACCGAATACAAGCATTGAGGATGGACTGCAGAAATTTGTGGATTGGTACAGAGAGTATTATAAAGTTGAAAAATGACAAAATAGCTACTATTAAGTAACTAAACAAATCAAGTTTGAAAACAAGGGGGCAGCCTAGAGTTGATGTAAATAGACCAAGAAAAGACCATATTGCTGATATGATTATTAAAAGAGAACCAAAGATAGTTGGTATTTACAGATTAACCATGAAGATGGATTTTGATAACTTTAGACAATCTGCACTCCAAGCTGTTATGAAGCGTATCAAGGCAAAAGGCATAGAAGTTGTTGTATATGAACCAGCATTAAAAGAGGATAACTTCTATAATTCTAGAGTTATTAGAAATTTTGATGAATTTAAAGAAATCAGTGATGTTATTGTTGCGAATAAATTATCTAGTGGAGTTCAAGATGTAGTAAATAAAGTGTATACAAGAGATTTATTTAGTAGGGATTAAGGGTAAGGAGGACTAAGGTGAATAAAAAAGAAACATTAAGAAAAGAAATTTTAGAAAAAGTAAAAAGATATTATCAAGAAATTCTTATAGAGAAAGATTATAAAAAAGGTGAGCGAATCCCCTTTGCACGTAGAGTGTTTAATGAAAAAGAGCTAGTAAATCTTGTTGATTCTTCATTAGATTTTTGGCTAACTGCTGGAAGATATGCAAATGATTTTGAATACGAATTTGCCCAGTTCATGGATGTTGAGCATTGTATATTAGTTAATTCAGGTTCATCTGCCAATTTAGTGGCCTTTACAACGTTAACATCACCAAAACTAGGCGAAAAGAGATTAAAAAAAGGTGATGAAGTTATCACTGTAGCTGCTGGTTTTCCCACCACGATTAACCCAATAATCCAAAATGGTCTAGTGCCAGTATTTGTTGATGTTGAATTAGGAACTTATAATATCAAGGTTGATGAATTAGAGAAGGCTTTATCAGATAAAACAAGAGCAATAATGATAGCCCATACATTAGGAAATCCATTTGACGTAGATGCAATAATGGAGTTCGCTAATAAGCATGATTTATATGTCGTTGAAGATTGCTGTGATGCAGTAGGTTCAACATATAATGGTAAAAAAGTAGGTGCATTTGGACATCTATCAACAGTTAGCTTTTATCCAGCACATCATATGACAATGGGAGAAGGCGGAGCAGTCCTAACTAATGATGAAAACCTAATGAGAGTAGCAACTTCATTTAGAGATTGGGGAAGAGATTGTTACTGTGCGCCAGGGGCAGATAATACTTGTGGTAGAAGATTTTCAATGCAACATGGAAGACTGCCTCATGGATATGATCATAAATATGTTTATAGTCACATCGGATACAATTTAAAAGTAACAGATATGCAAGCAGCAATTGGTATGGCTCAATTAGAAAAACTACCTTCATTTATTGAGAAAAGAAAAGAGAATTTTAAAAGAATTGCAGAATTGTTAGCACCATATAAAAAATACTTGATATTACCTAAAGCCACTAAGAACTCAGAGCCCTCTTGGTTTGGATTTCCAATAACAGTGAAAGAAAATGAGAGTTTCACAAGAAATAAGTTAACAAAATATCTGGAAGATAATAAGATCATGACTAGACTTTTATTTGCTGGTAATGTTACAAAACAACCTGCATACTTAGATACCGAATGTAGAATTGTTGGTGATTTAGGAAATACGGATTATATTATGAATAACACATTTTT
>JAKSBP010000148.1 GCA_022361035.1 Clostridia bacterium | reverse complement strand
TATTTAAAAGGTCTATAATTCCCTATGTGTTATAAAAATCGCTGGGAAGGAAACCTCAGAGGCTGCTTTCTGTTAGTCACATATCTATAAAACCATCTTATAAATTCATCCCCAGGGTGTCTCAGAATAACGCAGAAATTCGTTATTCTGAGACACCCTTTTTATTGTTTTTGTATCTAAAATCATAAAATACAAAAATTCACATATAATAATAGTGTTCCAACATAATAGGGAAATCAATTAAAAATGAAAATTTGACTTAATAGCTAACAATTTATATGTTTCCGTAAGTACTTAGCTTACATTGTGACGGGGAGGAATCAAATTGAATCATGAGATTATAAAAAATAGAGTTGGTAAAACTCCCTTAGTACAAGCGAAAAACCTTGAAAAAGAACTGAATGTAGGGAAAATTTACTTAAAACTAGAGGGTAATAATCCAAGTAAAAGTAGGGCTGATCGTTTAGCTTATATGATTATTAAGGATACCATTGCATCGAATAAGAAAACTATTTGCTTAGGTATGATAGGTGATTTGGCTAAATCCCTGGCTTTTCTTTGTCAATATTATAATGTAAGATGTGTTTTCGTGTTTCCAGAAAAAAGTAAATGGCTTAAAAACCAGGAATTTCATAGGAGTTACATAGAGTTAATTGAATACGGAAAAAAAGAAATAGATAGTATAGACTATTGTAATGAGCTGTCAAAAACAGAAGGATATTATAATGCTAACCTGGGTCTAGAGAATAATATTTTAAATATGACCGCACTTTCGGCAATTGGTGAAGAGTTGGCTTTTCAAATAAAGGGTCCCATTAGTTCCGTATTTGTACAAATGAGTTATGGATTTTCAGTATCAGGTATTTATCTTGGATTCAGAAGACTCTGGATGAATGAAGAAATCTCATATATGCCTCCATTGTACAGTTGCACTATAGAGAAAGGGAATATAATATATGATAAATATAAAGAATCAAGGGAAACCTTGGGAGAATATCAACTTGCTAAGAAATCAAAATATAATAAGTATGTAAGAATAGCTGAAAGTAAGATGATGGAAAACGCTATGGAAGCTGTATTAGATACAAATGGTAATATTATAGGTATAGAAGAAGAAGAGCTAATATCCTATGTAAAATATTTTAAAGATTTAGAGAGTATTGAGCTATCCATAGAAAATGCTTATCCATTAGCTGGTTTTATTAAGGAAGCTAAAGAGGGTAAACTAAAGTCTGGAAATCATGTAGTTCTGTTGAATGATGGACACATTGACTTAGAAGTTCAAAAAATAGAAGAGGTTGATGGAATTAGAATTAATGAGTTAGTTGAATTATTAAGTACTTGGCTAATGGAATATAGTGATCCCATAGATGACATAAAAGAAGCTGCTAATAGTGCCATGAAAAATGGATTTGTTTTATTGGCTATATTAAACAAAAAGATAGTGGGTATAACAATTATTATAAATACAGGTTTTGTAAACCTCATGCCAACTTATCATTTAGCGTATATAGCTACTGATAGGAATGTAAAGGGGCGAGGAATTGCTACACAGCTTTTACAAAAAGCAATAGATTTAACGGAAGGAAATATTTCATTACATGTGGAAGAGGGAAATAAAAATGCTATTAAAGTCTATGAGAAAATGGGCTTTATGAAAAGCTATATTAGAATGATACATCAGATATGGTAAACAGTGAATAAAAATCAGGAAGGTGAAAGAAATATTTGCCTCCTGATTTTTTAAATATGTCTAAATTTAAGTTTGACATTGTTTCACTATAGTAAGCTTTTTTATTTTAAAGCTTTTATTACAATATTAAGAATTAATGAAAAACTCAACATTCTGCAATACTCCATCGGCTCCTACAAATAAAATAATGTCATTTTCTCGAAAATCGAGATGTGGTCCCGGTGAAATTATAAGCTCCTCGTTTCTTTTTACTCCTAAAATAGTTGCCTTTGTGTTTTGCCAAAAATTAGTAGTGGCAATGGTTTTCCCAATAATCGAACTATTTTGGGGGACTTCTAGTTCAAAGGGATATAAGAGTCCGATATTTCTTAATTGAGTTGAATACTCAATAATTGAATTAATGTTTTCTTCTATATGCTCTTCTATCTCATTCTTTTGCTGTATTAACTTGTCTGTTTCATCCTTAAGCCTTGAAATACTGTCCTTTGTATTAAAATTTTGAATAAAACGATAGGCCTTTTCTTTGCTGATTATGGAAATCCCACTCTTTTCAGTTACTTCAACTACATTTACATCCTTAAGCAGAGCTATGGACCTACGAATAGTTTCGGGAGACACATTATATTTACTTGCCAAGGTAGAACGTCCACTAACCTTACTACCTTCTTTTAAATCGTCATTATATATTCTATAGGCTATATCAAGGGCTATTTTTATATATTTGGGGGTTGTATATTTCTTTTTCATAGACTAATTCTCCTTCACAATTATATAAGAATTTTATCAGAAGATAAGTAGAAAAGGCAAGGTCTAAAATAAAAAAAGTTTACAACTAACAACTTTTATGTTACAATCAAGTAGTTAGATTGACAGCCTTGTACATAGCTAGAGTTGTCATAATGATTAATGGTATCTAAGTGAAATAGTGGAAAGGAAAAACAAATATATAAAGTTTTAAACAAGAGTTACAATATTATTGAAATTTTTAAGGATGATAAAATTATATAGGAATTTAGCTGAGAATCAGATGGTTTTCCAAAAGGAGATTCAATTAAATATGGAAAATTTGATGCCATTGGTTTGTAATTGATAACTAGACTTACAAATAATATGGAAATTTATAGGAGGGTATTGTTTTGAAAGGATTTAAAAAGAATAATTTGATTTTTTTATCATTAATGGTGTTAACCATTATATCCCTAGTGGCTTGTGGACAACCGACCGATGGGCCGGGAAAGGAAGATGCTAAAAAGGATACAATAATTTTTGCCGACCCTGGTTGGGACAGCGTTGCTTTTCACAATTCAGTGGCTTCAATCATAGTTAAGGAAGGCTTTGGATATGATGTTGAGGTTATTCCTGGAACAACGGCTGCTACTTTATTAGGATTTAGACAGGGCGAAATAGATGTATACATGGAGATATGGCAAGACAATTTCATTGAACAGTATACTGAGGCCATAGAAAATAATGAAATAGTAGAATTAGCTACTAATTTTGATGATAATTCCCAAGGGCTGTATGTGCCAACCTATGTCATTCAGGGTGATAAAGAGAGAGGCATTGAACCTATGGCTCCTGACCTAAAAACAGTACAAGACTTAAAGAAATATCCTGAAATATTCAAAGATCCAGAGGATAATGCTAAGGGAAGGATATATGGTGCTCCTTCAACCTGGTCTGTAAGTGGAATTCTTACAACCAAAGTGGAAAACTATGGATTAAATGAGATGTATAATGTTTTCGATCCAGGCTCCGATACTGCTCTGGCTACTTCTCTCGTAAGTGCCATAGAAAAAGGTGAGCCTTGGGTTGGATATTATTGGGACCCTACATGGATTACTGGTAAATATGATTTAACCTTATTAGAGGATGTTCCCTATGATGAAGAAAAATGGGAAGATGGATACAGATGTGAATTTAAGCCTGTAAATGTAACTGTGGCAGCTCATAATGAGTTATTAAATACTGCTCCTGATGTTGTAGAGTTTTTAAAGAATTATACAACCAGTTCTGCTTTAACTGCAAATGCATTAGCCTATATAGAGGAAAATGATGTTGATGCCGATGCTGCTGCTAAGTGGTTCTTAAAAGAGCATGAAGACCTATGGACTAAATGGGTATCAGAAGAAGTAGCCCAAAAAATAAAGGATTCAATATAGATATATTCCTTTTAAAGATTAATAAACTTTCCTGAAAAATGTAGAAGCTATAATTATTTCTTTCAGGAAATAGAATAGTAAATAAGTAAGAGGAGCTATCTCAGAATACAAAATGATGGAGGATTTTTAATGACATATTCATCATTTGTGTTAAATGACAATAAAAGCACTATGAAATTAATAGTTTCATAGTGATCAGGATGTAGGCAAATTTAACAAAATTATAGGCTTTAACAAATTTCCAAGTTCAAAGCACGCTGAAATTGGGAGTTTGTTAACAGCCTCAGCACTATGAATTTAATAATTTCGTAGTGCTTATTTTGGGTTATGAAGGTTAAGTATTAGAACTTTCATTAAATTGTAGCTTGGGATAGACCCTTTTAAAACCTATAATGAAATGAGGAGAAAGAGAATGTTTGAATTTCCAGATATTTTTCAATTTGAAATAGGAGTATACGTAGAAAGGTTTGTAAAATGGTTAACAGATAATTATACTGTATTTTTTGATATCATTAAGGATGGAGTTCTATGGTTTTTATTACGTATTCAAAATGGATTGCTGTGGATTCCATGGTTTGTTGTTGTAATTCTTGTCTTTATATTGGGATGGAAGGCAAAAAGTTTTAAATCAGGTTTAATATTTGGGCTCATGATTTTTTTAATAGGAACCTTTGGATTATGGGAAGATATGATGTTGACCTTAGCGGTTGTACTTACTTCAGTAATTATAGCACTAATACTAGGCATACCATTAGGAATATTAATAGCCTATAAACGAGGGGCTGAAGCCATTATAAAGCCTATATTAGATGCCATGCAGACAATGCCCAGCTTTGTATACTTAATACCAGCCATAATGCTATTTGGCCTTGGAACGGTTCCAGCAGTATTTGCAACGACTATATATTCACTTCCTCCCGTTATTAGGCTTACAAGCTTGGCAATACAGAGGGTATCTAAGGAGATGGTAGAGGCTGCTCATTCCTATGGTTCATCTCCATTTCAAACCCTTACAAAGGTAGAACTACCCCAAGCCCTGCCTACTATCATGGCGGGAATTAATCAGACTACTATGATGGCCATGGCTATGGTAGTTATATCATCTATGATTGGAGCAAAGGGACTTGGAAGAAATGTTATGATTGCCATTAATAGAATTGACATAGCTATGGGCTTTGAAGCGGGAATAAGCATAGTGTTTTTGGCGATTATTATTGATAGACTAACCCAAGGAATAGCAGATAGATTTAAGTATCCAGAATAAGAATAATAGGGGGTGAAAATATATGGTTAAAAAAATGGAAATTAAAAACCTATCAAAAATATTTGGAAAAAATGGAAAAAAGATATTGAAAAATTTAGATGCAGGAATGACTAAGGGAGAAATTTTAAAGAAAACGGGCCACACTGTAGGTATTAATAATGTTAGTTTCGATGTGAAGGCTGGAGAGATATTTGTCATAATGGGTCTATCGGGCAGTGGAAAATCTACTCTAATACGTTGCTTGAACTTACTTAATAAGCCTACTTCAGGAGAAGTATTTATAGATGGTGAAAATATAGTAGAGTACAATAGAAAAGAGCTTCAAAAGTTTAGGCAAGAAAAGATTGCTATGGTATTTCAACATTTTGGTCTCTTTAATCATAGAAGCGTCATAGGAAATGTAGAGTATGGACTAGAGGTCAGGGGAATTTCAAAAATGGAAAGGTATAAAATAGCTAAAGAAGCATTAGAAATTGTTGGCCTTGGCGGTTGGGAGGATAATATGATACATGAGCTGAGTGGTGGTATGCAGCAAAGGGTAGGACTTGCTAGAGCCCTTGCTAACTCACCGGAGATATTGCTTATGGACGAACCATTCAGTGCCCTTGACCCATTAATTCGTAGAGATATGCACCTTGAGCTATTAGATATTCAATCAAAGATTAAAAAGACAATTATTTTTATAACCCATGATGTTAATGAAGCGTTTAAACTTGGAGATAGGGTAGCCGTTATGAAGGATGGCCAAATAGTGCAAATAGGAACACCTGAAGACATTTTAAACAATCCCTCAAATGAGTACATTGAAGACTTTGTTAAGGATATAGACAGAACTAAAATACTAAGGGCAAAACATGTAATGAAAAAAGTAGGTGTTGTAGCATCAATTAACACTTCTCCGAAGGTTGCGATAAAAGAAATGGAGGATGTGGGAACCTCAAGTATATTTGTAGTAGGAGAGTCCAGGGAGGTATTAGGGATTGTAACTATTGATGATTGTTTAGAAGCCATCAAAAATAAAGAAAGCATTAAGGATATACTCAGAGATGATTTTGTTACAACTCATAAGGAAACCTATGTTCAAGATTTAATACCTATGGCAGTAAATAGTAAATTTCCTATAGTTGTAGTAAATGAAGACAAGAAATTATTAGGAATTATCCTTCGTGTATCTGTTTTGGCATCCTTAATTTAAGAGTAAAGATATTGAGACTCTTATTGGAGCCTCTTTGCTAAATAACAAAACCTCAAAACCTAGAACTCCAGGGACTAACATTTCTATTAACCACTGGTATCCTTTGCATCCTCATGGATTCTTATAAAAGAATATATGCCTGAGAGGATTATAAGCCCACCTAGAATTTGCCATGGAGTAGCTATTTCCTTAAATATAATCATTGCCCAAATAGTGGCAAATACTGGCTCTCCTAATACTGCTGTAGATACAAAGGCTGGGCTTAAATACCCTAATGCCCAGTTGAAAATACTGTGGCCTAAAATTGTACAAAATATTGATAATGCTAAGAAAGTCAACCAATCAGCCATCGGATATGGATATAGGGAGGTATTGGTTATAAGGCTTAAAGAGAGCAGGGTTAGCGTACAACTAGAATATACTATAAAGGTATAACTGTTAACAGACAGCTCCTTTCTTGCAACCCTGCCAATCATGATGTATCCAGCCATACAAAGCCCCCCTATAACTGCCAATAAATCTCCATATAATACGCTGCTTCCTAGAGAGGAATTGCCTAGGGAAATTACTGTGCTGCCAATTAGAGCCACTATTATACTTACAACAGCCTTTCTAGAAACTCTTTCCTTAAGTATTAAAAAGCTACCTATGAGGATGAAAATTGGATGGGTATTTACCAAAACCGTAGAGCTTGCTATAGAGGTGTACCTTATGGATTCCATCCATGTTAAAAAATGTAGAGCTAAGAATATACCGCTTATAATACATATTAAAAGAATTTTTTTAGATATTTCTCTAATTTCGTCGAAATTTTTTATTAAAATCCAGGGTAATAAAATTATACTACTAAATCCTAGCCTATAGGTTGCAATTATTAAGGAAGGGGCCGAGGACATCCTAGTGAAGATGGAACCGAAGGATACAAATATTACTCCAATTAATATAATTAGCTTAGGATTTCTTTTTTTATCCACGAAATATTCCTCCTATTAGACTTAAGTGCAGAATTTTAGTGACTATGGGAGAGCATAAGGGGATTTTCTATAGCTTTTTATTTAATTTCCCTAAAATTATAGTAACATTATATAAAAGATGATGGATAATTACTATAGACATATTAGAATAAAGTTTAAAAAAATTCTGAATTTATGGTAAAATTTTATTGGTAGATTTTTATATAGATGTGTGATTGAGAAAGTTAACTTACTTCAGCAGCCACTGAGAATCCTTTAGGCTCATGCTATAAATCTGTTTATAAATAGGTAATAGAAGGTAAAACAGATTTATAAAAATCGCTCTAAAGGAAACCTCAGAGCCTGCTTTCGTTTATTAAGTTTGTAAGTCACACATCTATAGTAGCAGCTAAGCCCCTTTAATTTATTAAAGAAAAACTAAAAAGTTCTATATATTGTCACATTTTATATTTCTAATGAATATTATGCTATTAAGCTTAAGCTTAAAATCTCAATAAAAGGAGCGGAAATATATGGGTGGCTATAAACATCAATACTATGGGCTTAACAACCTAATACTATTTTTGTTACTAATAATTTTAGTAGGGGACTGCCTCTGTGGCAATTATTATTAATAAATAGGAGTCTTTAATGCTGAGTTTTCCCTCGGTTCATTTTGTCACACCCGTACTTTCTATAGAATACTATGCTAGTGAGCTAAAGGAAATAGCTTAGTATAGTCAATGGAGGAGGGAAGTATATGGGTGGCTATGGTGGTTATTACTTCGGTGTTAACAACCTAATTCTTTTCCTATTATTAATAATCCTAGTAGGGGACTGCCTATGCGGTAACTATTACTAATAAAAATAAGAGTGCAAAGCTGAGGATTTTTCCTCAGCTTTCAGATTGTTAACAAAGTTAACAAGATGATAGGCTTTAACAAGCTTTCAAGTTCAAGGCACGCTGAAATCGAGTAGCGGAGCTTGCTCTACTGCAAGTGAGCACCGGAGATTTTAGCAGTAACGCAGAAATTGGGAGTTTGTTAACAGCCTCAAAGCTGAGGATTTTTCCTCAGCTTTTTTCTATATGTGAATACTTTTCTTTATATTAATCTATATTTTCATGGGAAAAATAGAGAATTCTCCTTCTTCGTCTGAAAGATTTATTAGGAGTTTAAGATTATACCTATATAGTTAACTTTCAATATAAGGTAAATTAAATAAATATTTATGAATAACATTATATTGATTGACACCCTTGGCATATATATAGAATACTATGTTAATGAGCCAAGACAATTTAATAATTTATCCATAGGGACAGAAAATATATAATTAATGAAAATTTTAAAAACCTTAAAAACTTAATTCTTTTCTATTTATAATAATCCTGCTAAGGAGACTGTCTCTGTGATAACCTTTACTACTAGTGTAAATGCTAAGAAGTATTACTCACCTCCCTTTATCTATTAAAAAAATTTAAGGGAAGGTCCATAAACATATTATATGATGACACGCTTTACATGGCTCTAGAATATTATGTTAATGAGCTAGGAGTAGCTCACCAATATATTTAAAAGGAGGGAAATATATGACTGGTTGCGGTTGTAGAGCCCCTTATTACTTCGGTGTTAACAACCTAATTCTTTTCCTATTATTAATAATCTTAGTAGGGGATTGTCTCTGCGGAGGTGCTTACTAAAATATAAATTCTAAATATGTAGGAAATTTATTATAATTTCTATGGAAACATCAACTATTTAGAATACCGAGATAAACTACTTAGAGATAAATTATATAATAGCACGCTTTACATGGCTCTATTATTATATTAATGAGCCAAGATTAGCTTAATAACTATATTTAGAAGGAGGGAAATATATGTTTGGTGGTTGCAATATCGGTTGTAAACAACCCTATTATTTCGGAGTTAACAACCTAATTCTTTTCCTATTATTAATAATCTTAGTAGGGGACTGCCTCTGCGGAAATTATTATTAAGATATAAATTTAAAGGTGCAAAAGCTGAGGATTATTTCTCAGCTTTTTATATTGAGGATAGAAACATTCCATAATGCTTTTTATTTACAGGTTGTAAGTTGTAAATCTATAGCCTACTCTTTTTATTATAAAAAACTAAATCCTTAATTTGTTAAATATAATTTATCCATATATTTAAGGAGTACAATTTTCTCATACACAATCCTTAATTCCTATATAATGAGTAAATTATGGCAAATTAATAACTCACATTTTCTTGCTCTAAGGAATAGTATGTTATTGACTAATATTTTTCTTTATTGCAGGAGGTGAGATAAATGCTGAGAAGAATTTCTCCCTGCCACTTTAACTACTTATTTATCTTCATCGTTCTATTTATAGTTCTTTTAGGCGGCGGCTTTGGTTTTGGACGCTACGGATATTAATGTCCATAAGGCATATTATCATAGATAACTGGATTTCCATTAGGCTATTTGCTTATAGGTAACCCTTTTGGCTCTATTTTAAATTTAAATAATAACCTATGATTTTCCTATAGATTAAATATTTATAAATCTCTAATTATCAAGACTACAATTCTAGTCACATTGACCTATAACAAACTTGTTAATCTGTAAAATATCCTCGATTCTAGGTTTTATTATCACAATTTCATTATCTAAAGAATAGTATAAGACTATGATAACTTTTTTAATATTAATTGGGGGTGTAGTTAATGGCTTATGTAATCCAGGAAAGCAGACTAATCCTATTTTTATTACTCCTTATATTGGTAGGAGATAACCTTTGCATTGATAAGAGTCACCTTTATCATTACAGATATCGTCCATATAGATATAATTAAAAAATTTCTAAAAAATAAGCTGAGGTCTTCCTCAGCTTATTTCAGATTGTAGACAAAGTCTACAAGATGGCAGGCTTGTGAGAAATCCGAAGTTCGAGGCGTGCTGAAACCGAGAGGCCGCAGCGTATATAGAAATACGGAAGGGTTCTTGGTTTCAGCAACAACGAAGAAATTCGGGTTTCTCACAAGCCTCAAATAAGCTGAGATTTTCCTCAGCTTATTTATATTTGTCTATATAAATTTAAATTTTTCCCATTTTAGGACATCACCCCTAAAAGTAACATCCGTCTCCTTTACATAATTTACAATCATTTTACAGTTCCATTACATTACAATTTTCTAATTAATTTCATGCTATAATTAACTCAAAGAAAAGTGTAAATTTTTTGGTGGTGATAGTATGGAAGTTTTAATGGTAATAATGCTAGTCATAATTTATTTTTTACTTGACAAGAATGAAAAGGAACCTGAATCGAAACCCTATGATTTTATAAAACAAAAATAAGAATTTGAAATAATGTAATCCTTGGGGTTTTCTTCGGATAAATGACCTATACCAATTGAGTCAAGGATAATATTTGTATAGGCAATTTTACTGAGCCTAAATTATTCAATTCCTTTAACTATAGATAAAGTTTCAAAAAAGCATTCCTCCTCCTAATTAAAATAAATTTGTATAAAGACCTTTTGTTTAATATGACTTTTTAAGTATGTTAAACTTAAGGTCTTTCTGCATTTTTTGGTTTTAAAATCCCCTATTAGTAATAGTATTAACTATAGGAGGTGTTAAAGATGTTATCCCCCAGTTTGGAAGATTATTTAGAAGAACTCTATAAACTTTACTCTAGAAAAAAAACTTTGAAAGTTAGAGATTTAGCATTTAATCTGGGCGTTTCTTCACCTTCTGTTGTAAAGGCACTAAAAAAGTTACATAGTAGTAATTACATAATATATGAAAAATATAAGGGAATAAAGCTTACAGAAAAGGGCAAAGTCTTGGGAAAGTCACTGGTTAAAAGAAACGATATTCTAAGGGAGTTTTTAATTATTACAGATAGTAATTGTAATCCCGAGGAAGAGGCTGAAGCTATAGAGCACTATTTAAGCCCTTCTACGGTAAAAACCCTTAAAATCCTCTCAAGCTTCTTAAAGGATAACAAGGATATTCTTACAAGATTTAAGGAATATAGAGACAAAGATGCCTGAAATACCTTCTTAAATTTTAGTTTAATCTTTTTGAGTATATAGATTGAGATTAAGAGTTATGCCCTTAGAAATCTATATGTATACCTAAAGTTAAACTTTAGCACCTACACTTAATCTCAATCTTGACCTTAAAATACCAATCCTAATAATCTAGCTCCTTGAGTTACTATAAAACATACTGCAATACCTATGACCGTCGGTATCAGGGCTGAAAGCATTGTCCATTTTAAGCTTCCCGTCTCCTTCCCTATGGTCCAAAGGGCAGTTCCACAGGGGAAATGGAATAATGAAAATAACATCACATTTAATGCTGTTAAAAATGTCCACCCATTATCAATAAAGAGTCTCTGCATTTCTAATAGGCTTTCTAATTCAAGCATTGCCCCCTTTGACATGTAGCTCATAATTATTATGGGGACAACTATTTCGTTTGCTGGAAGGCCTATAATAAATGCCATTAATATAAAACCATCTAGACCTATCATCCTTGCGAAGGGGTCTAAAAATGCAGCAGAATGACTTAAAATACTCTTATCTCCAAGGGTAATATTTGCTAATATCCAAATAATTAGGCCCGCTGGTACTGCAACTGCTATAGCTCTACCAAGTACAAATATTGTTCTGTCAATTAGGGATGTATAGATTACTCTTCCTATCTTGGGTTTCCTATAGGGTGGCAGCTCTAATGTAAAGGATGAAGGAATACCCTTTAAGATTGTCTTTGATAAAACCCAAGATACAATAAGGGTTACGATTATACCAAATACTACTAGCAATGTAACAAACAGGGTGGCAGCTAAGGATCTATATTGACTTGCCACTAGACCTCCCACAAATATGGTAGCTAATGCGATTAGGGTTGGAAAGCGTCCGTTACATGGAACAAAATTATTAGTCAAAATGGCAATTAATTTTTCCCTAGGTGATTCAATTATTCTACAGGCTATAATACCGGCTGCGTTACAGCCAAATCCCATACTCATTGTTAATGATTGCTTTCCATGGGCACCAGCTTTTTTAAACAATCTATCGAGATTAAATGCCACCCTAGGTAGATAGCCCAAATCTTCCAAAAGAGTAAATATTGGAAAGAATATTGCCATCGGCGGAAGCATCACCGATATAACCCATGCTAAAGTTCTATATATACCTAAAATTAATATACCATGAAGCCACTGGGGTGATCCCAAAACCATAAAAAGATAGGTTAATTTCCCCTCAAGCCAAAAAAATAAGTTTGCCAGCATTTGAGATGGATAATTGGCTCCAGTTATTGTAATCCAAAAAACTAGACCTAACAATAGGATCATAATAGGATATCCAAATATTTTAGAGGTCAATAGGTCATCAATTTTTTTATCAAAGGTAATTTTTCTTTGGCTTTTTTGGGTTACCACTTTTTTTGTTACTTCTTCGGCGGCCCTATATATATCCTTTACAATACTATCCCTTAAACTATCTCCATAGGTAAAACTAGAAAGGTCTGATATTCTTACAAGCTCATTAAATTTACCTAGGAATTGCCTATGCATTTACTAGTACCTCCTCTCCTTCAATTTCTAATGTCTTTTTATCATAAATATGCTCATAAATCGAATTAACTATTGTATTATCACCATCTATCAGCCTTAAGGCAACCCATCTTGAATTTAGTTTTCCCTTTAAAATCCTATCAATCTCAGGCTCTATTCCTTTAATGGCATCTTCCACTGGCTTAGAATAAGAAATTTTCTTTGGATTAAGATTTTCTATATTTAAAGCTACATTTAACACCCTTCTTTTTAATTCTTCCAGTCCTACTCCTTCCCTTGCAATAGTCCCTACAACCGGTACTCCTAATTCCTCCTCTAGGGCCTTTATATCTATAAAGATGCCCTTTCTCTCAGCTTCATCTATTAGATTGACGCATACTACTACATTATGGGTTAACTCCATTACTTGAAGGACTAGATTTAGATTTCTTTCAAGGCAAGTTCCATCAACTACAACTATCGTGACATCTGGCTGTCCAAAACAAATGAAATCTCTAGCTACTTGTTCTTCAACGGAACTGGCCAATAGTGAATAGGTTCCTGGCAAATCCATCAGTACAAATTCCATGTCCTCATACCTATAATTTCCCCTAGCATTTACAACTGTTTTACCCGGCCAATTTCCCGTATGCTGCTTAAGCCCTGTCAATTCATTAAAGACTGTACTCTTTCCTACATTTGGATTTCCAGCCAATGCTATTACAAATTTTTCTCCACATCTCAGATTAAACTTCTTCTTTAATACTCCTCTACTACAAGATTCACACGTCAGTCCCATTCCTTTCCCTCCCCCATTTAATTCATAGGTAACCCGATGGGGTCAGTCCACTATCTTCCTTTTGAGAGGACTTACCCTATAACTATTACTAATTTACTACCTCCACTACTATCTGACTTGCTTCTTCTCGTCTAAGGGCTATCTGTGAGCCTTTTATTCCATAGGCCCTTGGATCTCCTAGGGGACTTTCTCTTATCACTTCAATTTCCGAATCGGGAATCAAGCCCAGGTCCATCATTCTACGTCTTAGTAAACCCTTGGATTCCAATGAAACTACTTTAACCTTTGACCCTATTGCAGCCTTGGAAAGTAACATAGCCTTATCTCCTTTACAAAAAAGTATTATTTATATCGATAGACAACTTTAGGTTGCTTTAATTCAGGTTAGATTCTATTTTTAAATTAGCCAAGGCTAATATATTTTGCCACAATTTCATTTTATGTATTTTAGATAAAATTGGTTACAAAAAAAGACCCTTTATTTTAGGTCTATGAAAAAATCTACTTAATAGTTTCTAAACTATATCTTTCTATCTTCTTATATAGGGCTACTCTACTGATTCCTAGAATCTTGGCGGTTTTATTTTTATTTCCTCTTGTTTCAATTAGACATTCTGCAATAACTTCCTTTTCAACTTCTTCAACAATATTTTTTAAGTTCCTATGGTTTCTATAAGCCACCCTGTATTTATCCTTAGTCAACTTACTGGGTAGATGTTTTGGCTTTATTATCAAGTCTGAATCTAAAAGATTTATGGCTCTCTCTATTATGTTTTCTAGCTCCCTTATATTCCCATGCCAATCATGGGCTTCTAGATACTGAATCGCATCCTTAGATATTCCTTCAACATAGATTCCAAGTCTATTGGCAACTTTAATTCTAAGGGCATTGGTAAGGGCACGTATATCTTCCTTTCTCTCTCTGAGGGGAGGAAGCTTTATTGGCATTACATTGAGCCTATAATAAAGGTCCTTTCTAAATTTACCCCTATCTACCAAGTTCTCTAAATCCTTATTAGTAGAGGCTATTATTCTAACATCTATACTTCTAGTTATATTTCCTCCCAGTCTTTCTACCTCTTTTTCCTGAATTACCCTTAAAAGTTTAGCCTGCATACTTAAGGGCATGTCCCCTATTTCGTCTAATAAAATAGTTCCTCCATGGGCAACTTCAAACTTTCCCTTTTTGCCATTGGTATTAGCTCCAGTAAAGGCCCCCTTTTCATATCCAAACAATTCCGATTCCAATAATTCAGAGGGTATAGCGGCACAATTGATTTTAACAAAGGGACCGTAGCACCTATTACTTGCATTATGAATTGAATGGGCAAACAACTCCTTTCCAGTTCCACTCTCCCCTAGAATAAGAACGTTTGAATCGGTCTTTGCAACTTTTCTACCCATTTCCTTTGCAGCTTTAAAGGCTGGACTGTTGCCAACTATATCTGTAAAGAAATATTTTGCCAACCTTTCACCCTTTAACTCCTCTTTATAATATTGAAGCTCCTCTTCTAACTTATTTATTTTTTTACTAAGATTCATCAAATCTCCTACATCACTAAACATGACTTTTCCAATGGCTCCAATTACCTTTCCATGCTTTTTCAAAGGAATACGCATGGCAATAACCTTATTGCCCATAATCTCTTGAATTTCTCCCACTTCCATTATTCCGGTTTCTAGTACCCTATGAAGCCTTGTATTTTCAATGACTTCTGTTACATGTCTCCCCTCTGGATTTGTAACATGAATAAACTCCTTATAGGCTTTACTCATCATGGTAATCACAGCTTTTTCATCTACAACAACTACCCTCTCATTAATAGTGTCTAGAATTGTATTTAAAATATCGATATATCCTTCATCCTCATCTATTTTTTTACTCATCCTTTCATAATCGGTTATATCATGGAATATAGCCAGTGCTCCCCTAGGTTTACCCTGGTCTAGTATAGGAATTCTATCTACTATAAATTGTCTATCACCCTTAGAAAAATATTGATTCAATTCTTCTTTCTCAGTTTTCAATACCCTTAGAAGCTCACTATATGAAATGACCTGGTCAATTCTCTTACCCCTACAATCTTCTAAATTTATTTTAAGGAGTTTCTCTGCCAATCCATTCATTAAGATTATAACTCCCTTTTCATCTATACCTATGACTGCATCCCTCACAAATTTTAGAACTGAATAAAAATATTTATCCATAAGCTCCATTATAACACCTCTCCTAAAAAGTACCATCTATTATTCCCATATAACAAGAATTCATTTGCTTAAAATTATATCATACTGGAAGAAAGGCGTCTAACAACCTCTTGTTATCTCCTAATTTTTAGCATATTTAGATTATACTTCCAGGTAAAGCCTTCCCTCTAAAAACAAGGGAGAACTCTTCCACCTTAGAATTCTCCCTTGAAAATTTAGATTTTTATTGATTCCTCACTTAGAGTTGCTACCCTAGGAACATCAATCCACATGATATTATTATGCCTGTGTAAATTAGGTCAACTACACAGAATCCCATAATGTCTCTGGCCCCTAAACCTGCTATCCCCAGTGCAGGCAAGGCCCAAAAGGGTTGAATCATATTTGTCCATGCATCTCCCCATGCAATTGCCATTGCAGTTTTAGTCGCAGAAACTCCTAGCTCGGCTCCAGCAGGCATCATGATAGGAGCTTGAACCGCCCATTGGCCCCCACCCGATGGTACGAAGAAATTCACTAATCCTGCACTTAAGAATGTGAATAATGGGAAAGTGGTTTGATTTGATATACTTACAAACCAATTTGATATGGCCCCAGCTAAGGAAAGACCCTCTGGACTTATCCCTGTCATCATCCCCATTATACCTGCATAAAAGGGAAATTGAATTATTATTCCTGAAGTCCCCTTTGTAGCATTTTTCACTGCATCTAAGAATCTTCTAGGATTCCCGTGAAGTACAATGCCTGTAAATAGGAATAAGAAGTTTACTATGTTTAAGTTTAATCTAAAGCCATTTTTAATAAAATAATAAATTATAAATGCAAATCCCATTATGCCTATCATCATTGAAATTACTGGACTATTTTCCATCTTATCTCCAGGAGTCATTTCCTTACTTCCCGATACTGCATCTTCATCATTTTCTTCTAATAACCTTGGGTCTACAGCTACTACAGCATCACCTTTTGGATGCATTGCTTTATTTAATAATGGTAACGTAAATAATATAACTAGGAATATAATCAAATTAAACGACGAAAATATTGTAAGGTCCGTACTAATAGCCTCTGCAATACTTCCCCCTGTTACCTCCACCAAATCTTCTCCACCAGTAGCAAGCTTTAAAGGTATAGAGCCTGAAAGACCTGAATGCCATACTAAAAAACCTGAATAGGCGGAAGCAATCAGCAACCTATAATCCACACCCTCAATCTGTCTAGCTAACTCCTTTGCAAATAACGCCCCAATAACTAATCCAAATCCCCAATTTATCCAGCATGCTATTGAAGAGATTAAAGTTACAGTCATAATAGCCTGGGTTGGGGTTTTAACAACACCCCCTAGGGACGACAATCCTTTTTTGACTATAGGTGCATTTGCCAAGGTATGGCCAGTGACTAAAACTAGGGTCATCTGCATTGAAAATCCTAATAGTCCCCAAAAGCCACCGCTCCAATGCAGCACCATATCCATTAGTCCCTGACCAGTCAAAATAATGCCTAAACCCAATACAATGAAGGTTAATATTACAGCAAATAAAAAGGGGTCGGGTAAATATCTTTGCATTAGAGTTACACAAGCATTTGTAAATTTTTTAAACATTTTCTCTACCTCCTTATAAAGTTGCCAAGTTCAGTGTTTTCTAAAGGATTTCATAAATTAAACCTAGGAAAATTTTATCTCTATAATTTATTTTACTTTATTTAGGCACTATAAGCTATTAATTTAAAATATTACAAAAAAACTTATAGGGAACGGACTATAAGCCGTTCCCCACATAAAATCTATTTATTATCCTTTGCTGCAGCTAATTCTTCTATTAAAGCCGGAACTATCTTATTTATATCTCCAACTATTCCTACATCTGCCACTTCAAAAATAGGTGCCCCTGAATCCTTATTTATAGCTATTATAAGCTCTGATTCTTCCATACCAGCTAAATGCTGAATCGCTCCCGAGATACCACAAGCTACATATAGGTCAGGCCTTACTGTCTTTCCAGTTTGCCCTACCTGATGATTTCTATCAATCCATCCTGCATCTACAACAGCCCTAGAAGCCGATACTTGACCATCAAGCTCCTCTGCCAATTCCTTAAGGACCTCAAAGTTTTCTGACTTTCCTACCCCTCTACCACCAGATATTAGCACATTGGCTTCTTCTATATTTATCTTTTGCTTTGTCTCCTTTGCTACTTCAAGTATTTCAACATTGCTGTCTTCTTTAGAAAATTCTACCTTATACTCCTCTATCTCACCTTGTCTACTTTCATCCTTTTCAAATAGCTGCATAACGCCTGGCCTAACTGTAGACATCTGAGGTCTATGGTCTGGACAAATAATTGTTGCCATTATATTGCCCCCGAAGGCAGGTCTTGTCATCAATAGATTTTTATTTTCATCATCTATATCTAATGATGTACAGTCTGCAGTCAATCCTGTATGAATTCTAGCTGAAACCCTAGGAGCTAAATCCCTTCCTATTGCCGTTGCTCCAATTAAGAATATTCCTGGCTTGTCCCTATTAGTTATTTGGGTCAATGCCTTTGTGTAGGGCTC
Source organism: Clostridia bacterium (assembly GCA_022361035.1). Classification (GTDB taxonomy): domain Bacteria; phylum Bacillota; class Clostridia; order Peptostreptococcales; family Caminicellaceae; genus JAKSBP01. The sequence goes on along the minus strand of JAKSBP010000148.1, from coordinate 11,183 downwards.
CGTCATGTATATAGCTAAGGCTTCATCATCAACGTATATAACTTTATCTGCCCCATAATGGATTAACGTCTTCGTTTTATCTTTTATATTATGACCTAGGATTACTGCCGTAACAGTTTCTCCTAGCTTATCTCCTATTTCTCTTCCTTTTCCAAGGAGTTCTAGTGAAACTCTTTGGATGTCTCCATCCCTCTGTTCTACGAATACAAAAACTCCTTTATATTCTGAAATATTCAAGGTAATACCTCCTCATCGTCTTATAGGTCCCTTAGCTTTTAGCCACTGGCCGCTAAGTTCATAACCAGCTCTTTTAAGTGTAGTTTAAAGTAATTAGAAGCTTTTAGGCTTATATAATAAATTTTTCCTTTAACTTTTCTACTATGAGTTTTGCTGCCTCCTTAGGCTCTACCTCATATACTTTACCGGCAGACTTTGCCCCTTTAGTAAAGGATTTTTTAACCTTCGTAGGTGAGCCCTTTAGTCCTATGTTTGCTGTATCTATTTCTATATCATTTAAGCTCCACTTGATTATTTCCTTTTCTCTGTACGCATCAAGTATTCCACCTACTGACATGTATCTTGGCATATTCATTTCACTAAGGGTGGTTATAAGGCAAGGCATCTTTACTTTTATCTTGTGGTATCCATCTTCAAATACTCTCTTTAGTATGAGGCTATCCCCAGCTAACTCAAGATTTTCAACATAGCTTATTTGTGGAAGATTTAGATGCTCAGCTATTTGTGGCCCAACCTGTGCGGTATCACCATCTATTGCTTGCCTTCCCGCTATAATTAAATCATAATCCAATTTTCTTATTGCTGCTGCAAGGGTAGATGATGTAGCCCAAGTGTCAGCACCAGAAAAGGCTCTATCACTCAATAATATTGCTTTATCTGCCCCCATTGCCAAGGCTTCCCTCAATGCTTTTTCCGCTTGGGCTGGTCCCATAGTTATAACTGTTACCTCTGCTCCGAACTCATCCTTTAATTGAAGGGCTGCTTCTAATCCACTTTTGTCATCGGGATTCATTATGCTTGGAACACCTTCTCTTATTAATGTCCCTGTTTTCGGGTCTAATCTAACCTCTGTAGTATCTGGAACCTGTTTTATACACACAATTATTTTCATTCCTAAAGCCTCCCTATCTTAACATATTTCCTGCTATAACCATCTTTTGCACTTCAGATGTTCCTTCATATATTTCTGTTATTTTCGCATCCCTCATCATTCTTTCTACCGGGTATTCCCTTGTGTATCCATATCCACCGTGTAGCTGAACAGCCCTTGTTGTAACGTCCATGGCTGCTTCTGATGCAAATAGCTTTGCCATAGCTGCATAATTACCGTAGCTCCCTTTGTTATCCTTGGCATTTGCAGCCCTATATACTAATAATCTCGCTGCATCGGTTTTAGTTTGCATGTCTGCAAGGGCAAATTGAGTGTTTTGGAATTTTGATATGGATTTTCCAAATTGCTTTCTTTCCTTTACGTATTTTACGGTTTCATCTATAGCTCCCTGGGCTATTCCTAGGGCCTGGGCTCCTATTCCTATCCGCCCACCATCCAAGGTTTTCATAGCTATCCTAAATCCTTGTCCTATTCTTCCAAGTAGATTCTCCTTGGGAACTTTACAATTCTCAAATATAAGTTCACAGGTTGAGGAGCCCTTTATACCCATCTTAGCTTCCTTCTTGCCAATGCTAAAACCTTCAAAGTCCTTTTCAACTATAAAGGCCGATATTCCCTTAACTCCTTTGCTTTTATCTGTCATGGCCATGATTATATATAAATCGGCATATCCTGCATTTGTTATAAATATCTTTGAACCGTTTAATATATAGTGGTCACCTTCTAGAACAGCCTTTGTCTGCTGACCAGCTGCATCAGTACCGGCATTAGCCTCAGTTAGGCCAAAGGCCCCTAGCATTTCTCCCTTTGCAAGGGGAATTAGGTATTTTTGCTTCTGCTCTTCGTTGCCAAATTCATATATAGGTGCTGCACATAATGAAGTATGGGCTGACACTATAACCGATGTAGTAGCACAAGCCTTGGATAGCTCCTCAACTGCCATGGCATAGGCCAAATTATCGCCCCCTTCTCCACCATATTCCTTTGGAAAAGGTATACCCAAAAAGCCGTATCTAGCCAACTTTTTTACAGTTTCTACTGGGAACATTTCCTTTTCATCAACTTCTTCAGCCAAAGGCTTAACCTCATTCTCTGTAAATTCTCTGTACATTTCACGCAATATTTCATGCTCCTTTGGAATACGAAAATCCATACTGTTTTCCTCCTCTTACTAATGAAGTTTTATTAATCAATTCAATAATACATTTTTTGTTAATTTCTTAACATTCCATAGTAAATTCTATTTTATTTTATATCACTATAAATGTTTTTTTAATACTTTTATAAAAAATTTTTAAAAGTCCACCGCCACCGAGGGTCGCTGGCTTATATCAATCTTTGTGTTCACTTACCTTATTTTAATTCTAATTATATTTACATAATCATAGAGTTACATTATTTTGAATAATCATAGAAGCCTTTACCAGTTTTTCTACCTAAAAGCCCACCTCTAACCATCTTCCTTAGTAAAGGATGGGGTCTATACTTCGGATCTCCAAACTCCTCATAGAGTACTTCCATAATAGCTAAATTTACATCGTTACCTATTAAATCAGCCAAGGCTAAGGGGCCTATAGGGTGATTAGCACCTAGCTTCATGGCCTCATCTATATCCTCAGCACTTGCAACTCCATCGGCTAGGATACCTATAGCCTCATTTATCATAGGTACTAGTATTCTATTCACAACAAAGCCTGGAGCCTCTTTTACCTCCACAGGGGTCTTTCCAAGATTATTGGTCAGTGCTACAACCATGTCCTTTGTTTCTTCTGAAGTTGCTAATCCCTTTATAACCTCCACTAGCTTCATTACCGCTACTGGATTAAAGAAATGCATACCTATGACCTTATGGGGTCTTTTAGTTGCACTTGCTATCTCCGTTATTGAAAGGGAAGAAGTATTAGTAGCAAATACGGTTTTTTCTTTACATATTTCATCTAGCTGTGCAAAGATTTTTTTCTTTATTTCCATGTTTTCTATTGCTGCCTCTATTACTATATCTGCATCCTTAGCTAAGTTAATATCAGTAGTGCAGGTGATTCTAGATAGTATTTCACTCTTTTGAGCCTCAGTTATCCTCTCTTTTTTTACGCTTCTATCAAGATTCTTTGTTACTATACCTAATCCTCTTTCTACAAACTTTTCTTCAATATCCCTCATTACCACTTCATATCCTGCACTAGCAAAGACTTGAACTATACCTGAGCCCATTGTTCCTGCACCTAAAACAAAAATCTTCATCCTTATTCCTCCCTTCTATTTATGGAACTTAGGTTTTCTCTTTTGTAAAAATGCTTCCATACCCTCTTTTTGGTCAAAGGTAGCAAAACATAGGGCAAATAGGTCCCTTTCCATATCTAATCCCGTTTCAATATCTGTTTCAAAGCCCCTATTTATAGCTGCCTTGGAATACTTAATAGCAGTTTTAGAAGCCGAAGATATTTTTTCTGCCATTTTCATGGCCCTATCCATGAGTTCTTCTTGGGGAACAACTTCATTCACTAATCCAATTTTTTCAGCTGTTTCTGCATCAATAATTTTACCTGTAAAAATAAGTTCCTTAGCTTTAGCGATTCCCACAAGGCGACTTAATCTTTGAGTTCCTCCAAAGCCCGGTGTAATACCAAGACTAACCTCGGGCTGGCCGAATTTAGCCTTTTCTCCTGCTATTCTAATATCACAGCCCATAGCAAGCTCACATCCACCACCTAGGGCGAAGCCATTTACCGCTGCAATGACAGGCTTTTCCATGAGTTCTATTTTTCTGAATAGGGCGTTTCCAAGCTTGCTGAAGTCCCTAGCATCTTCTGCCATCATACTTTTCATCTCAGATATGTCAGCCCCTGCAATAAATGCCTTTCCTTCGCCAGTTATAACCAGTACATCCACCTCATTATCCTTACAAGCCATATCTATGGCCCTATTTAACTCAGTTAATAAATTAGTATTAAGTGCATTAAGGGCCTTTGGCCTGTTAATACTTAAAATACCTATTCCTTCTTCCCTTCTATAAATAAGATTTTGAAAAACCATAGTTTATACCTCTCTATATTTTATATTTTTACAAAAAGGACAATGGCATTGATATCCCGCAGATGTCGCGATTCTAATTATGCCATTGTCAAATTTAAATTAGATTTCCATTTCTTTTAAATTTTCATCAATCTTTAATTCCACTGATGTTAAACTTACAACCTCTTCAGCTGTTGTACCAGGGGCTATTTCCTTAAGGATGAGCCCATTTTCAGTTACCTCAATTACCCCTTTATCAGTAATGATTAAGTCAACAACTCCCGCAGCAGAAAGGGGTAGGGTACATTTTTTAAGAATTTTTGAATTCCCCTTTTTATCTGTATGGGACATGGCAACAATGACTTTTTTAGCTCCAACTAATAGATCCATTCCGCCCCCCATGCCGGGTACAAATTTACCGGGTATCTTCCAGTTAGCTATATTGCCCTCCTGATCAACTTCAAGGGCTCCTAAAACTGTGGCATCTACATGGCCTCCCCTTATGATACAAAATGAAAAGGATAAGTCGAAGGAGGAGGCTCCGGGAAGCATGGTTATGGGTTCCCCACCAGCATTAGCTAAATCCGGGTCGGCATTTTCCTTTGTGGGCTTAGGGCCAAAAAGAAGCCCTCCATTTTCAGTCTGTAGTATAACATTAACACCCTCTGGAATATAATTTGCAGATAGGGTTGGCATACCAAATCCTAAATTAACCACCATACCGTCTTTGAATTCCTTTGCTATTCTACGTGCAATAAGCTCCCTAGGGTTAATACTTGTACTTACACTCATTCCTATTCCTCCTCTCCTTTATAGTCTCTTACTCTTAATCCAAAGATTATCAAATATATCTTTTCTTTCATCAGGTGCAAAGCCTTGAACAATAATATTTACAAATATACCAGGAGTTCCAACTTGGCTATATGGAATCTCTCCAACTTCAACTATCTCATCAACTTCAGCGATTACTATATCAGCGGCTGTGGCCATTACTGGATTTGAATTAAGGGAAGTTCCTTTATATTGAAGATTTCCTGATTTATCTGCTCTATAGGCTTTAATAATAGCTACATCAGCCTTAAGAGGTGGATAAAGCAAATAATCCTTTTCATTAACCTTAATTTTTTCACGTCCTTCTTCAATCTCTGTACCCAATCCAACGGGGGTTACTACACCACCTAGTCCTGCTCCTCCTGCACGTATCCTTTCTATCCATGTACCCATGGGGTTAAATTCAACTTCAAGTTCACCATTATTGTACTGCTCAACAAATGCTGGGTCAGTACCTATATGGGCGCCAATAAATTTCTTAATCTGCTTATTTGCTGAAAGCTTACCAATATCAAATCCTCCTCCAGGATAAGCACCGACAACTCCAATAAGAGTTAAATCCTTAGTACCCTCCTCGGCTAGCTTGTCTATCATTTTAAGTGGGGCACCAACAGCTAAGAAACCGCCTATCATAATAGTAGAATTGTCCTTAATGTTTTGAACTGCTTGATCAGCACTCTGTATAACAGCCATATATTACACCTCCATGTTTTTATTAAATGAGCAAATTTCCTCAAATCTTTAAACTTTCTATCCAGCTTGCTCCTCTTCTACTTTCTTTAGCTTTCTCTTCATAGCTAGGGTTAATAAAATTCCTGCAATATTCATAGCACTGGCTATCATAAAGGCTCTAGTATAATCTCCACCACTGGATTGTTTAACCAGTGCAGCTATCCTTGGACCGAGAATTGCAGCTACCCCAAATGCAGTAAACACAACTCCATAATTTATTCCTAAATTCTTGGGCCCAAAATTATCGGCAGTTACCGATGGGAAAATACCTAAAAAACCACCGAAGCTTAGAGCAATACCACATATGCCTATAAGGAACATTGGGAAGTTTCGGGCAGTTGAAAGTACTAATAATAATACACCACTAACTATATACATTCCAATTAGGGCATTATATCTACCAATTTTATCCGATACTGTACCCCAGAAAATTCTTCCAAAGGTATTAGATAGTCCCAAGAAGCTTACTGCAACTGCAGCTACCTCTGGTGTTAAACCTATCACCTCCTGGCCAATTGGAGATGCATGGGCAATTATCATCAGCCCTGAAATACAACCAATTGTATACATACACCATAGAATATAAAAGTTAGGAGTTTTAATCATTTCCTGGGCAGTTTTATCTATATTTCCTGCCGAGGAAGCTTTTATCCTAGGCTCCCATCCCTCTGGTTTCCAACCTTGAGTGGGGGCCTTTAATATAGTTCCGCATGCACAGATACCTATCATAAAAATAACGCCTAAAATTTTAAAGGAGGCCAATACACCGTAATTATTTATGAATGATACCGCTAGGGGTGCGAATACTACGGCTCCAGAACCAAAGCCCGCAGCAGTTAATCCCCCTGCAAGACCCCTTTTATCTGGGAACCATTTAACTGTGTTTGCTACAGTACAAGCATAAACAGTCCCTATACCAAAACCACCTAGAACACCGTAGGTCAGGTATAGAATAGTTAAGGAGCTTGTAAATCCTGCTAGAATAATTCCAGCACCAAATATTAATCCACCCACTAGGGTAACTACCCTAGGGCCCTTTTGATCCTGTACTTTTCCAGCAACAATCATTGCTATAGGAACTAAAGATAAATTTAAGGTAAATGCTAAAGAAGTCTGGGCTGTAGTCCATCCGAAAAGGTTAATTAGGGGTTTTTGGAATACGCTCCAGGCATAGGCTGAGCCTATACAAAGATTCATAATTATACTTGCTGCTAGGATAATCCAACGGTTAGTTTTTGTTTGTGACATAGTCATCCTTCCTTTCTAGTTGTTTTTAAAATGGGAATGACACGATTTCCTCCCCTCTACTATTTTTTATTTCACCTTTATATAGATGAGTGATTGAGAAAGTTAACTTACTTCAGCAGCCACTGAGAATCCTTTTGGCTCACGCTATAAATCTGTTTATAAATAGATAATAGAAGGTAAAACAGATTTATAGAAATCGCTCAAAAGGAAACCTCAGAGTCTGCTTTCGTTTATTAAGCTTGTAAGTTACTCTTCTATATAACAGCAAGACCGATGCCAATTCCCCTTGATTTGCTAACATTGGTATTGCAAGGGGTTTAATTATTCAATATTGATGGATTGATTTTCATACTGTACTAATTTTAAAAAAAGTGTACTAATATTAGAAAATTTTGAAATTTTAAAAAATAAAAAAATAGCCTCGTAACTGCTAAATCATTACGAGGCTATTTTAAGTATCGATTTCTAATTTTTTTATTTTATAATAGAGGTTGCTTCTAGATATTCCAAGATACTTTGCAACCTTGATTTTATTTCCATTATACTTTTCTAATGCCTTTAAAATTGCATCCCTTTCAGTTTCATTAGTAGTGGCCCTTAAGCCCTCTAGTTCGTTATGGGAGGTTTGTTCTATATCCTCAATAATGTATTCAGGTATATGACTTTCATTTACTATGCCATTTGAAAAATTAACTGCCATCTCTACCACATTCTGTAGCTCTCTGACATTACCGGGCCATCTATATTTTAAGATTTTATTGATAAAGGATTCCTCTATTTTAGGTGGGGTTATATTCAACTGTTTAGAAATAATTCTATTAAAATGCTCCACAAGTAGGGGAATATCTTCCCTTCTATTCCTAATAGGAGGAATCTGTATGGGTATTACATGTAATCTATAGAATAAATCTCTTCTAAACTTGTTATCCCTTACAAGCTCCATTAAATCTTCGTGGGTAGCGGCTATTACTCGTACGTCTATAGGAATGGGATATTGTCCCCCAATCTTTTCAATTTCCCTTTCTTGAAGGACCCTTAATATTTTCGACTGTAGATTAAGCTGCATATCCCCTATTTCATCTAGAAAAATCGTTCCATTATTAGCCATAAGGAATTTTCCATCGTTGCCGCCCTTTATTGCACCGGTAAAGGCTCCCTGCTCGTAGCCAAAGAGTTCTGATTCTAAGAGAGTTTCAGGAATAGCAGCGCAGTTTAACCTTACAAAGGGCTGATGTCTACGACTACTTAGGCTAGTGATTGCATGGGCTACTAATTCCTTTCCCGTTCCCGTTTCACCTAGAATAAGAACTGTAGATTTCGTTTTGGCTGCGGCAATAATTCTTTCCTTTAGGAGGAGTATATCCTTACTTTCTCCAATTATATTGTCAATAGTATATTTTGAAGTTAATCTTGGAGTACTTTTTATATCCCCAGGATATTTATCCTTATATTTTGTCATTCGCTCATTTAAGAATTCGATGACACTTTTTAAGTTAATGACTCCCATAACATTTTTTTGATCGTTTATAACAGGTATTATTTCATGATTCACTACCTTTAGTTTACTAATATCTTCATTTTCCGATACGGTTTCTATTACCTCAACCAATGAATCAATAGTATCCTTATTTTTATCAATAGATTGGATTAGACTAGTAATTGTTAATATTCCCCTATAGATGTTTTTTTTATCGATAACAATTATATAAGAAGAGTTCTTTTTCTGCATTTTATTAATTACGTCCTCTACCTTCTCCCCTAAAGTACATACTGAAAATAGGCAGTCCATAATCTCCCTTATCTTCAATCATTGCCACCTCCTTATATAAAAAAATAAGCATGAAAACGTTTTTTAATAACCTACTAATTAATTAATATTTTACTAGAGATATGTGTAATTGTCCAAAATATCTAGTTACATCTTCATAATATCTATTAAATGTAATACTAAACCCTTAAATGTGTTATTCTAAAAGTAAATATAGATAAACAACTTTGTTTTCTTTCAAATTTATTTTAAGTTTTAGTGTTGTTTATCTATAATTGTTAAACAATATTAATAATAGTATAATAATTATAAAAGAGTGCAGATATCTAAATATGTATTTTTTGTGAAAAGGGGGCAGCCTATGCGTTTATATATAAAAACCCGTCTATTTATATGGTTCATTATTGTCTCAGTTATTCCGCTAATATGTATTGGAGGCTTTAGCTATTATTTAATCTTTAACCAAATTTCTACACAGACGGAAGAAACTATTACAAATATTAATACCGGTATTTTAAATATGGTGGACACTCAACAAAAAGTTTTATTTAGATGGCTTGAGAGTTCTACGGCTTCCTTTGTTCATAGGCTTGCATCCCTAGGGGAAAGTAGATTCGACTATGACAATATGGAATATATAGGTGGATATAGGCTCCCAGCCTGGTTTATTGGTAATCAGAAGATAACAAATGATTATACTCTAGTTAATAATCTTATAGAGAACGAAAATCTACATGCTACAATCTTTCAGCTCCATAACAATGAGTTTATAAGGGTTAGTACATCGGTGCGTCAGCCCGACGGAACTAGGATAGTAGGTACAAAAATAAGTTCAGGTCCCGTCTATGAAAAAATTATTAACGGTCAAAAATACGTAGGTAGAGCAAATGTTGAGGGAATATGGCATGCCACAATCTATTCCCCCATTTGGGATAGGGATGGGAATCTTATTGGAGCCTTCGTTTTGGGTAGGCGTGAGAAGGATTATGAGCTTGTAGAAGCCATAAAAAATATAGTCATTGGTGAAACGGGATATGTATTTATTATAGATTCCAATAGTAACGTTATAATCCATCCAAATCTGGAGGAAAAGAATGTTTCAAAGTATCCTTGGGTACAGGAAGTTTTACAAAAGAAAAATGGTTCCATACAATATGATTTTAAAGAGAGGGAAAAAATTGCCTATTATACCTATTATGAACCCTGGGATTGGTATATTGTTTCGAGTGGCTATAGGTCTGAAATCTTTAATATTACAAAGGAATTATCAAATATTCTATTTTTTGCAATTATTGCAGTAATATTAATATCGTCAGCAATAGCTTATATCCTATCTCAAACCTTTTCTAAACCTATTAACGACCTTACTAAAGTAATGAGAGAAACTCAAAAAGGGGATATGAGTATTAAACTAAACTATATATATAAGGACGAGTTTAGAATCGTAAGTAATGGATATAATGCTATGGTTAACACAATTTCTATTTTAATTGGTAGGATTGTAAATAATTCATCAAATCTTAAGGAGGCGTCTAAACGCTTGGTTAAGGATATAGATAACTCAATGAAATCTTTAAATGGAATTGAAAAGAGCAAAAACAATATTAAGAACTATATTGAAAATACCTTTTTTGCTCAATCAAGCAATTCCTTTAATGATATTTATGACGATTTATATGAAAAAGTATTTAATATCAGATTACGTTTAGAAAAGGAAATATCAAATAACAATTTTAAGGAGCTTGACTCTATAATCGGAGAATTAAAGGAGATGGAATTATTTCTCTTTAATTCTAACGAAAGTGACGAAGAACATCATGTACCGAATACCACATCCCAATCCATTATATCAATGAATAAAATTAATAATTTGGAAATAGAAATAGAGAAATTGAGACTTCTTCTATCAAATATAAGTTCCTCTGCCACCAGTTTAGATGATATTGCCCTTGCCCTTGATAGGCAGGTAAATAAGTTTAAGATTGATAAGGAGTATACTAAATAAAAAGTCTAGCAAATACTTGGTTCCCATTAAAGAGATCAAAATCTAAAAAATATTTTATGATACAAAATGAACATCACCTGTATAATTTGAAATGCTAAATTTCATTATACAGGTGATATTTTTTGAGCAGGGAATCCTCAGAATTATATATTTGTTAATTTAACGATACCCCCTTTTTTACACACCTAGAACCTTTATATACTCAACATATGCATCTTCCGTCCCTTGAAGCAAGCTTTGCTGTTCCTTTAATCTATTTACGTATTCTATCATTTCTCTAGTTATACGCTCTCCTGGGGTAACAACTGGAATCCCTGGAGGATAGGCCATAATAGACTCTCCGCTGACCTGCCCCTCGGCATCTTCTAGTTTTATTTTTTTCTTTCTACTGTAGTATGCATCCCTAGGTGAAACTATCACATAGGGGTTCTTTAGGATCTCTCTTTTTCCCTTGATTT
>JAKSBP010000245.1 GCA_022361035.1 Clostridia bacterium | reverse complement strand
TTTATTTCTTTGATAGGTATCATTATAAGTCACTTATATACCTCCCAATTATATAGAGTTTCTAGTGAAGCTTAATTTATATGCATCAAAATAATAGGTTAAAGTTTTCACTGAAATCTCTATACTCTTTATTTTATGGAGTTAATTTTCTACATACTCCATAGCTTCTATATATTCAATTTTCACTACATTATATGTAGCCATAATATATCAGTGACTTGCCTTTTATAGATGTTTTCGAAAAAAAAGACCTCTACTCTCTAAAGTTTTAATAGAAAGTAAGGTCTTCATATTTTATAATACTAAGCACATATAACACAGGGGCGGAGTTATTGACATTTTGAATATATAGATAAAACATCCTTCTTGATATTATGTTTAATATTTAAGCTACCGGGTAATAATATAGTAAGCAAAAAATATTTAAAATATAAGAGGAGGATTTACATGAAAGATTATAACAAATTAAATGAATATATATCTAATTTAGCTGTTTTAAACGTCAAGTTACATAATTTGCATTGGAATGTTGAAGGTAAGCATTTTATTCAAATCCATGAGTTCACAGAGTCATTATATAATGATTTCTTTGAAAAATATGACGAGGTAGCAGAGCTTTTAAAGATGAGAGATGAGAAGCCTTTAGGTAAATTAGCAGATTATTTACAGAATGCATCTATACAAGAATTAGATAAAGACAAATTTTCAAGTGATGAGGTTCTTCAAATTCTTCAAGGTGACTTAAATATAATGAAAAGCCTAGCAACCGAAATCAGAAATGCAGCCGATGCAGCTGGTGACTTTGAAATTGTATTATCTTTTGAAGATCATGTTACTGCTTATAGTAAAAACTTATGGTTTATTAAATCAATGCTTGCGTAATAAAAGTTTTGATAGTGTTTATGAAGTTTAAGGATTAGTTCTTATATTTTAAGGGCTAATCCTTTTTTAATCTGTATACGTGTATTGGGATTATCACTTACATGTATAATATTAAAACTTAAAGGTAACTCTGTAACTCTTGAAATTCGAATTTAGCTTACATAAATACTAGGAATATTATTAACATTATATATAATGCAATATTTAATAAAAGGGTACCCTTAAACCCAAATTTCGCAAAATCATAATTCATTCCTTTTAGTATAATATCTTTTATTATGATAGCTAGAAAAAATAAAGTTATAATGATAAACTTGTAACTCTCGTTATTGTCTCTAATAAAAATAATAGCAATATATAATAGACTTACTTGAATTAATGCATTATAAATTTTTAGACTATAATTGTTCATGAATTATCTCCTCATTTTTTAGCAAAGTTCAACCTATAACTTGAAACATCACTCACCAAAATATATATTAGTTTTATATATGAATAAAATAAAACATAAGAATAAAATTGATCCACTCAAATCATATTTTTAAATGCTTCCTTCCCTACCCTTTAACCGACTCTATTATTTTCATAAACTTCTTCTCTGCAGTTAGTTCTTGGGTTATAAATTTTCCCTTATAGAACAATGAATAGATAGTAAATGGCGATGGATTATTCATGGCTTTTTCTCTACTGTCTATTAGAACCTTTTCGTATACTATTCCTTGCTCTTTTGCAATCCTACATTGAAGGTCAATATAATAATTCATGTAGGGACATTGGTTTGAATAATAAACCACAAATCCACCGTTGTCTTCACAGCTTCCTGTTTTTGCAGTATCTTTAAATTTAGGAATAATAGTATTAGGGTTTTGGGTAAGCTTTAAATATAAAAGCTCAAAGTATGGGTTTGCCCTATCACATATTTGAAAATCGTATTTTAAGAAGAACTTTTTATCAGACATAAAGGACCTTTTTTTATCAGAAGATAATACAACAATTCCATCTTTACCTTTAGCCTTACTATCTTCAATACATTTATTAAGAAGTTCTTTAGCATAACCCTTCCCCTTGTATTTCCCCGATACCCAAAAACAGTTGATAACCATAAAATTGGAAGCCACTATGGGTAAATAAGCCACTTCACAGGGGCAGTATTCTATAAATACTTTAGCCCTTTCATCAAGTTTTGTAAATACATAGCCCTTTTCTATTTGCTCCCTAAGATAATGTTTTTTTGCTTCATATCCTTCTTTACTCTTTTTATCAGAAAAAGCACAGCATATATGTTCCTTATCAATATTTTCCTTAGTTAAAGTAATAAAACTCATATTTTACCTCCTCTTTCTTTGTCTAGATAACATTCGCCTTATTATATAAATCCTATACATACAGTGTTAAAATTACAAGGGGTATGCCGCGAAAATATTTTTTATTTTTAGCAAAGATAATATCACTATATCTAATTCTCCCAAAATATATTGTCAACATATTCATTATCCTGATATTTTTCAAAAATAGCTAAAACTAGGCAATTAATAAAATTACCTAGTTTCCTTTGCTTATGTTTAGTATACCTAGAATATAATAAGATGGTATACCCCCTAGAATATGAAAAAGCAGGGGACTCCAAGCCATTCCCTAATATAAAAAACTGGATTAAAGGAGGAGAGAAGGCTTGGAGTTATTATATAAATTTATGTTTTAACTAATAATAAGCTGCTTTAAGGCTGCAATTGATTAAATAAATCTGGTGACCCATGGAGCCAAAAATCACTATTCATTTCATCTAACCACTTCTGCCTTATAGTAGCATTAACTTCTACTCTACTGTCACCCCAATATCCTTCATTATATGGAGGTGCCCACTTAGGCTGGGAATCCCAATTAGCATTTATATAGGAAACCCCGCGTATTACATCTGAGTTAGTACGTATATAGTTAAAATATGGAACAAACCAATTATTCCAAATAGCATCAGCGGATAAATTAGTTGTATTTGTTCCGGGAGCGCCATAAAATGGGTCGGTATTATAAAAGCCACCTGTGTTAATTGCTCTTTTAGTTAAATTCTTTAGGTCGTAGCCCTGTGGTGCTGATTCAGAAAGTAGTACTGGCTTATTACGACTTCGTGCAAATTTCAATACTTCATCACTTAAGGAATACTGTAAATCATGATGGGATAGGAACCACGAATATCCAACCCAATCTACGTATTCATCTCCGGGATACCAATTAGAAATATCCTCACGATAACCTTCCACTATATCATCTACTGGAGAGGTACATGCTTGCCATACTGAAACAACATTATCAGCCTTGGCTCTAATTCTTTCGATAATTCTTTTATAAGCGTTTTTGTAGTTTGTATAATTGTTATAGCCAACATTCCAAACTCCGTCGAACTCATATCCTATTCTTAGAAAAACAGGTCCCTTTACTGAGCTGATAAATGTACCTAACCTGTCAATTTCAGCATCATATGCCCCATTGGCTATATTAGTAAGGCCATTAGGATAATATTGCTCTGTCATATAAACACCTATAGCAAGGGTTGAATCAGGATATCCAAATGCAGCATTACGGGTGTTTATGGGTCCAGCTCCCCAATCCACGTCAGAAACAACATTGCCATTGGGGTCTTCACCTAATCCTCCATACCCTAGATTAGGATCTCTTACACCATATAGGTTTAAGTATGAGGTTACACCACTTGGTGTTGGAAAATGACCACTATTCACATAATTGTAAACCGATTGTAAATCCTGACCCACAATTAGAAGGGTTCTGTCATCCTTAGGGCAACCTTTCCCAGATATTTTAGTTGGAGATGGTGTGGGATTAGGCGTAGGATTAGGGTTAGGTGTAGGATTATATCCACTTCCAGAATAATGAATATACCTTGAATTATTAACTCTTTGCAACCAATAGTTCTTCACAGTTTCATTAATTTCAACCCTTGAATCTCCCCATGGTAATGACCAATTGTGGGCATGCCAATCTGAGTTAATGTAAACAAGCCCTTGTAAATCATAGTTTTCAACTATATTAAATAGCCTGTCCAAATATATTTTGAAGTTTTCAGTAGTCTGACCTCCACCTGGAGTTTGAAAAGCTGACTCCGCTATCATAACAGGCTTTCTTTCTTTAGCCCACTCAATAGATTTTTTTAAATTTGAATCAATCACACCGGAACCATTTGGAACAATTCTACCATCTGCTTCCAAGGTCTCCATACATACATCATGGTTAAATGCAGAAAATGCAATCCAGTCTACATATTGATTTCCAGGATAAAGCCCTTGTACATCTTCAAAACCTCTTACAGGATGATAGATGAATTCAACATTATTTGTTCTATTAACATTTCTAATCCTGTTGGCAATATAGTTATATGCATTTTTATATGCTGTTGAATTAAAGAAGTAAGTATTTACCTCATAGCCAATTCTAAGCATAAATTTCAAATTAGGATAGGATTTAAAGGTCTTAGCGAAGTTGTCAATACTATTATCCCATTTTCCATTTGTCACATCAATTAATGCATTATAAACACCCTGGGGGTCATTGCTGTATCCACCAGAAGCAGGGTTATCCTTAATACTCATTGCAACTTGAACATATGCGTTTGGATAATTTGAGTTAATCCACTTTAAATAGGCATGATTATTTGCATCATCTCCTTGGTTTATAGTACCAGAATATAATTCTCCATAATGGGAAGATCCTGCTGGAGCTATACCTGTCCCATTAACATATTCTTGAAATTCATTCTGAAAGGTTTGTCCAATAAGTAATAATGTTTTTCCACTTCCCGGACTAAATCCATTTCCTGGATTAGGTTGAGGATCAGGGTCAGGATTGGGCGAACTTCCATCATGGGTATAGCTATACCAACCAGTATCATATTGGGTGTTCTCCTTCTGATATGTAAACCAATAATCAACAACATCGTTACTCTTTAGTCCATCTACATCCCATGTCCAAGTGTTTCCATTTTTCTTCATGAGATAATTCATATCTTGACCTTTGTTAACAGTATAGTGAACATATACATAGGATGAACTACAGTTGGATGTAAATACAATTCTTGATGTATCTGAGTCAATATAGTCACAATTTTGAGAATAATCACTAGTAGTTTGGGCTCCAGCCACCCCTACTGCTATAAAGGCTAAGATTGTGACTATTAACATAATTACCAATGACTTTGAATATTTAGGTCTTGCTTTCATTACTATTCTCTCCCTTCATTTACTTTAACTGAAGTTTTTATTTTATATTTAAAGCTTAAGCTTTAAACTTTTTAAATCAGTTAATTTTACTATATTTAAGTCTTTTGCTTCTTTGTAAAAAATAGTTAATAGTTTAATTAACTCTATAATATCATTTCCATATATTTCATTTCAAGTATTTTTTTGTATTTTCCATCCTGTTTATTTTATTAAATATTATAGAATAGTTTGCCGTCTCAAAAAACCTTGTTTTTTTAGCTCCACATCTTTTACAAAAATCATAGAAATTAAAATTTTAGTTCCATATACCTATATTTTTATTAATTTTCATATTAGTAGATTAAACTTTAATCTAAGGCCAAACTCCTAAGACCTAGTTCTTATTTCCTAGTTTGTCTGCCAGCTATAGAAGAATAATGAATTTTATAAAGGATTATGATATCATTAATTCATATAGTTCTGTAATTTTAAAAAATCTATTTACTGAATGAATATACACTTTATACAAAAATTGGTCATATCCATATCTGATTATTATTTAGTATATATACTTTTAAAATAGAAGCTGCTTTTATGAACTATATAGTAAAAAGAGATGGAAAGGATTACCTTAATGAAATATTCTAGAAAAAAAATGATTTTTATAAGCATACCCATTGCTTTGATGATAGCAACTTATATATTGATATTTAATGTGTCCAAGCTTCCAAATCCATGGAGTATGATTTTACAATACATCTCATACTTTTTCTTTTTAATTGGAATGTTTCTAGGCTCAAGGTTTAATAAAAGCAAGGTCTTCTTTTTGAGTTTAATTCTTGGACTTAGTCAAATAATATTATCCTATGAGATTGGTTTTACACATGATACAGGCTTTAAATCTCCAGAGCTTCTTCACATTTTATCCTTTATTCTTCCTATAAACATATTTCTATTTTCTATATTAAGGGAAAGGGGTATTCTAACTTTCTGGGGAAAGATTCGTTTTGGGTTTATATTACTTCAGATTACGTTAATATGGTGGCTTATCCAGCCAGAGAATAGCCCTGCACAATCATTTATGTATTATAAGTTGATTAATTGGAGACATGACCAAATAATTCCTATACCTCAAATGTCTATCTTATCCTTCTTTTGCACATTTTTATTGCTAAACATAAGAATGTCATTGACTCCTAGCCTGATGAATAGCTCATTAATAGGAGTGGTGCTGACGGTTTTTAATGGATTTATTTGGAAGGACCAATTTTTAGCTCTACAAATATCCTTTGCAATGGCAGGCTTAATATTAGTTATAAGTGTAGTAGAAACATCCTATTTTATGGCTTACTCCGATGAATTGACAGGGATTCCAGCTAGACGAGCCCTCAATGAATCTATGCTTAAACTAGGTGGAAAATACGTTATAGCTATGATGGATATTGACTTTTTTAAGAAGTTCAACGATCAATATGGACATAATACTGGAGATGAAGTTTTAAAGATGATAGCCTCTAATCTACTAAAAGTAAAGGGTGGAGGAAAAGCCTTCAGGTACGGTGGAGAAGAATTTACCATACTATTTCCCAACAAGACACAGAGAGAAGTAATACCCTATTTAGAAGAATTAAGGGAGAATATATCAAATGAAAGATATATTTATAGAAAAAAAAGAAAAATAGATGGGAAGGAAAAAATCCTTTCTAAGGGGCTAAGTGTTACAATTAGTGTTGGAGTAGCTGAAAAAAGCGATAGATACAGGTCATCGGAAGAAGTCTTAGAGGCTGCAGATAGAGCCTTATACAGAGCTAAGAAAAAAGGGCGAAATTGCCTTAGTAAATAACTAATTGCTTTAATAGTTGACCATAACTTTACATAACCCTGTTAACTACTATATAATTCAAAACTTAGAAATCCGTCAAGAACTGATTTATCAGTATGTTTAAATCTTGGCGGATTTTTTAATTTTAATATATCTAAAATATATTATGTAAGCCAATTAGAAATTTATCACATACTTTTTAATATATTTAGCCTAATTTTCTCTCCTAATAACTCTTATCTTATAACACTTATCATAATTTTTATTGTAAACCTTTTTGCATAAAAATCTGACCAAAAATGAAAGTTTTAATACCTCTGTTGTATTACCATCTGTTTCTAGTAAATTCTATAAAAACCGACATTTTTTTATCAATTTCCTTCAATTAATTTAAGATAACACAAGATTAATATCGTCATTCCTTGTAGAATCCAGTCAGAAATTGCGATAAAAAGAGGAAGGAAGTCATGAATTTTTATAGTATAAATAATATATAGAAAACACTCATAGATTTACATTTTTATTTTTTAAAATAGAAAATATTCAAGGGAAAATAAATATAAAGAATTTTTATGATTTCTATGGCCATATTTTACTTAAATTTTAGGAGGAAATTTTTGTGTATAAATATTTAGATAATATGAAAGATAATTATGTAAAGAATCCTGATTTAGGAGAATATAGAGAATTAGCAAAAAATCAAGACATATTACATATAATCTTGGATTCGATTAATGATGGCATACTAGCTGTTGATAATAGTGGTAATATTATACATACAAACAAGCGCTTTAAAGAAATGTGGAAGATACCTGACGAACTTTTTGAAACCACTGACAGTAACAAGCTATTAAATTTCGTAAAAGATCAATTGATAAACCCTAAAGAATTTATTTCTAAAGTAAATCGTTTATACAAATCAGATGAAAAGCGACACGATATATTAGAATTTAAGGATGGAAGAATATTCGATAGATTTACTCAACCACTATCAATTGATGGTGTTATAAAGGGTAGATTATGGAACTTTAAAGATATAACTCGTTTTAAAAAAAATGAGAAACAACTAAAAAATAAAATAGCCTTTCAACATAAGTTTATTAACACAATCCCTAATCCAGTATATATTAAGGATAAAAAAGGTATGTACATTGATTGTAATATGGCATATGCGAAATTTTTAGGAATAAGTAAAGATAAAATTCTTAACAAAAGTGTATATGATATATTTCCTGAAAAATTAGCTAGAAAGTACTCTTTCATGGATAGGGAATTATTTCAAAATGAAGGATTTCAAGCCTATGAATATTCTATGCCCCATGCCGATGGTACTCTTCATGATATTTCTATTAATAAAGCTACCTTCACCGATGCGGAAGGTACAATAGCAGGAGTGGTTGGCGTCTTTACCGATATAACTGAAAAAAAACTTATTGAAAAGGCACTTTATGAAAGTAAAGAACGCTATCGCAATCTATTTCATAACTCTCCCTATGCTATACTCGTACATGATAAGGGTACTATAATTATGACAAATGAAACATCAGCTAAGCTTATTGGCCTGTCAAAATCTGAGGAGCTAATTGGAAAGAGTATTATGCAATTCATCCATCCTGATTACCATCCAGATGTAGAAAATAGAATTGAACAGGTTCAGACATATAAACAAAATGCTGATATAGCTGAAGAAAAGCTTATTAAAATAGATGGTACGACTATAGATGTAGAGGTTTTAGCAACTTGTTTTATCCACAATGGATATACAATGTCTCAAGTAATTGTAAAGGATATTACAAAACGTAAACAAGAGGAAAAATTAAGAAAACAAGCACAAAGTAAGTTAAACGAAGCTATTGAACATAATAAGTTAACTACTGAGTTTTTTGCAAATATATCCCATGAATTTAAAACTCCTTTAAATATTATATTAGGTTCATTTCAATTATTAATCATGGACTTAAAACAAAAGCAAGCGAAAAGCCACTCCAAAAACTCCTATAAGAAAATAAAAATTATGCAACAAAACTGCTACAGATTACTCAGACTAGTTAATAATCTCATTGACATTACAAAAATTGATTCCGGATACTTTAAATTAAACCCAAATAATTATAATATTATAAGTCTGATTGAAAATATAACTTTATCTGTTGCTGACTATATACAAGATAAGAATATAAAGCTTATATTTGATACAAACGTTGAAGAGGAAATAGTATTCTTTGACCCTAATGCTATTGAAAGGATTATGCTGAACCTACTTTCAAATGCAGTTAAATTTACAGATCCAGGTGGTGTTATACAGGTAACTGTTCAGTCAAAGAAGGGAAAAATATATATCTCTGTTAAGGATAATGGAATTGGTATCCCGGAAAGCAAAAAAAGCATTATTTTTGATAGATTTAGGCAAGTAGATAAATTATTGACTAGAAAGCGTGAAGGTAGCGGCATAGGACTTTCTCTCGTTAAGTCATTTGTTGAAATGCACGGAGGGAATGTTTTTGTAAAGAGTAAACATCAGGTCGGAACAGAATTTATTTTAGAATTTCCTATCATAATATCAGAGGAAGCAAGCTATAAGAATAATGGAAATACTGAATTTTGTCATGAATATTTTGAAAGAATAAATATTGAATTTTCAGATATATATTCTTAACATTGCCTTCTATATAATAACCCACATCTAATACTATAGACTATTTTAAATTTAATTATATAATTTTTTGTAAAAGAGGCTAAAATATCGATTGAGATTGTTAGCAAGATTAACAAAGCAGCATATTAGGAGAAATTTTTAGGTTAAAAACTTGTAAAATTAAGCTTTTATCATGAGCCTGAAAATCTATAATCACATTCTTTCAGTTAATGGTTAGTAGAAATCTATCCTATTCTTTTAGCTTATACTAAATACTTTCCCATAATAACATACTTAACCCCATTCCTTTCAAATGTACTTTCAGTCTCAACTAAACCAAACCTTCTATAAAAGCTTATTTTCTCCTTTCTTGCATTACACCAAATATATGTACCTCCAAGTTTAGCTGCTTCTTCCATAATATATTTTAACAGTTTTGTGCCATACCCCTGACCTTGTTTATCCTTAAGTGTAGCAAACTTTCTAAATTGTACTCTACCATCATTAATAAACATAGAAATAACTGCTATAATACAATCCTTTTCTATAACACCATAATGAATGCCTTCATGGTCATTTTCTAGTTTAACATAATCAATATTTTTATTAGGCCACATGACCTTATGCCTAATTTCCCATGTATCCTCAGCATCTATTTTTCTTATATCCACTTTTCTTCTCCTTTGTTATTTTAAAAACCTTGCTTTTAGTTGTATATTATATAGAAGAGAGACTAACAAACTTAATAAACGAAAGCAAGCACTGAGGTTTCCTTTAGAGCGATTTTTATGAATCTGTTTTACCTTCTCTATTACCTAGCTATAAACAGATTTATAGCATGAGCCTAAAGGATTCTCTGTGGCTGCTGTAGTATGTTAACTTTCTCTATCACTCTTCTATAGTAATCTATAATATTTTTAACTTCTAGGGAGCTTAGGTCATTCTCTAAGAAAAGTTTTATAATATACTAATTAGGTATAAGAAACCATAGACTTACTAAACTTTTGTTTTCCTAAGAAAAAATATTAAAAAACCCCACTCCACAGATATCTTCTTAAATTAATACTTCCATCGTCTTCAACAATTATACCTTCTTCTTCTAACAAGGCTTTTTGTAGTTCAAACCCTTGTCCCTCCTTAAGAGAAATCCTTCCCTTAGAATTAATAATCCTATACCAAGGCAGCTCATATTTATCTGAATATATCTTAAGTACCCAGACTACCTGCCTAGCTGCCCTTGGATTTCCTGCAATATCAGCAACTCTTCCATAGGTTACTACCTTTCCATAGGGTATATTTCTAATAATATTTAAAAGCCTTAAAGTAAATTCCGTCATAGCTCCACCAACCCATTATTCTAATATTATCGATAATATATACAATAATATATCATAATATTTCCTCTTTGTGTTAGCCAATATCTATATAGATGAGTGACTTACAAATTTAATAAACGAAAGCAGGCACTGAGGTTTCCTTTTGAGCGATTTTTATAAATCTGTTTTACCTTCTATTATCTATTTAAAAACAGATTTATAGCATGAGCCTAAAGGATTCTCTGTGGGTGCTGAAGTAAGTTAACATTCTCAATCACTCTTCTATATATCTAATTAGTATTTACAATACTTCTTTTTAAGGCATGATTTATTACTTCACCTAAATATTTGGCTGTCCTTCGTGCCTCTTCAATAGTATTTGTATTATTTCCTATCTCTAGTAAGGCATAATAATCACTTTTATACTGGTTATATCTAAACTTCTTCAATATAATAGGTCTTGCCAATCCAGGATATAACTCATCACTAACGGCTTTAATATAATAGGCAAACTGCTTTAATTCCTCAATATTGTCGTTACCTCCTCCAAGGACCATGGAAAATGTTGCAACCTTTTCTCCATTTATATTTACATAGCTTCGCTCTCTTATTCTATCATAATCTTTTTTATTCAAATCATCAACATTATTTATACCATCCCTATGTATATCAAAAACTACCTTTAAACTTGGATTTGATTTCAAATTTTTATTTAGGGTATCCAAAGACCGTTTATATGAACCTTCATAGGAAGGATAATCATGGATAGTATCATCATGAACCACTTTGAATCCGCTGTTTTGAAGATGCTGAGTGAAATCTTCTCCCACTGTAATAACCGTATATTTTCGGTTTAGAGAATGATAATTTCCAATTTTCTCTGGTCGATATGACTCTGTACCATGGGTATGATATACAAAAACCAATGGATTATCCATAGAATGTTGAATTTTTATTGGGGCTGGAACAGGAGTACTAATTATCTCTATTTCACTAGTTAATCCTTGATTTTGTGTATTGCCGCCACTATTGTTGTTAGGATTTACACTTACTACTCGAATATCTTCTTTATATGGATTACTTTCTCTATTTGCCCCTAAATTTTCATTTTTATCGGCTGTTGATTCATTATCCCTTGAATGATTTTCCTGTGCTATATATATGTCATGGCTATCATCATCTTCACTTACATCATTATCACTAGTATCTATATGGCTTTCAACATCCTTAATCATAGAAATCTGTGCCTTTATTAATGATTTAGGATTTTTATAATCTATATCCAGCCTCTCTCCAAATAGCTTTGTAATCAAGTTATTGATATTTGTCCCACCATTTTCTTTATAGTTAATTTCAAGTAAAGGCATTGACTTATTGATTACATGAATAAAAAAGTTTTGTTTAGCTCTATTTGACTCATCTAAATCTTGATTCATTTTATTTTCGGCCTTGGCAATGAGGAGCCTATTATTTATAAAAAAAACATTTATAGCTAAAGCTGCCATCATAAAAGTGATTAGCACTAATAAGAGTTTTACAGTGTCATACTTTTTATTGCCTCTTTTCATCTGATGCCCCCTCGCTTCCCTGTTCTTTAGGGTTAGATAAAAATGTCTTATAACGCCCTATGGTTATTGGTTCTTAGCTAACAACTAATAGTTCATATAGGCTTTCTTAAAATTTTTTTAAAATAACCATTGTCCCAGATTATCAATAGAAAACTTAGAGTTCCTATGTATCTAAAACATTATGTGAATAATCTAGGCTTATATTTAGGCTGTCCACATTTAAGTATATGTATTCTAAGAAGTTTATATGATGAAATTTTATTTATAGAAGATAATATATTTTTATGACTAATTTAAATATCTATTTACATCCTTTAAATCTATTCCAGGATGTAGAGCTATATTGATTCCATTTGCAATAATTTGTGATATATCAGTTATTATCTTGTCTATTCCCTTAGTAGTAACTATAACGTTTGCACCATAGGGTTCTAAAACCTCTTTAATTAATTCATATTTTTCTTCTTCTTTCATATTGTCAAGTAATTTAAAAAATTGTGAATCCTTTTCAGAATGGCTTTTTAAAGCCTTAACTACCATACCTATAGTGTCATTAGTCATAGTTGCCGCATCAACAACTGTGGGTACACCTATGGCAACTACAGGTATTCCTAAGGTTTTCTCATCCAACTGTTTTCTTGAATTCCCTACTCCAGAACCGGGGCTAATCCCCGTAGTTGATATTTGTATAGTAGTACTTACTCTTTCCATTTTTCTTGATGCTAGAGCATCTATAGCAAGAACTAAATCAGGCTTTGATTTTTCCACAACACCCTTTATAATGTCACTAGTTTCTATTCCAGTTGTTCCCATAACCCCAGGAGAAAAGGCACTAACCGATGACATAGTTGAGTCTTCCGTTTTATTGTACATTTTGAATAGATGTCTTGTCACCAATATCTTTGATATCACATGGGGACCTAATGCATCGGGGGTTACATTCCAATTTCCTAATCCAACTACAAGGCTATTAATACTTTTCTTACCAGGTAGAAGCCTAGCTAATTCTTTAGCTAATACTTTACTTACACTATCTTTAAGGTCTGCATCTGCATTTTTAAGACCCCTAGCTTCAACAGTTATGTAACTACCCTTTGCTCTTCCCATCAATTGGCTTCCTTGCTCATCTATAATTTTTACCCTTGTTACTTCAATTTCATTTTCCATCTGGTCTTTTTCAACCTCGACACCGGGGATTTCTTGCTGCTTATTTTCTTTATATAGCTCCCTTGTTTCAACTGCTAAATCAGTTCTAACCTGAAACATAGTACACCTCCGCTTTTTAAAGTCAATATTTTTTGCCATCTTACTATAGATGTGTGACTAACAAACTTAATAAACGAAAGCAGGCTCTGAGGTTTCCTTTAGAGCGATTTTTATAAATCTGTTTTACCTTCTATTACCTATTAAAAACAGATTTATAGCATGAGCCTAAAGGATTCTCAGTGGTTGCTGTAGTAAGTTAACATTCTCAATCACTCATCTATAAATGAGTTTTT
>JAKSBP010000228.1 GCA_022361035.1 Clostridia bacterium | reverse complement strand
TCCTAAAAAAATATATAAAACATAATAATTATTGTTTATTTAGATCCAAGGTATTTAGGTAGAATACCTTGGATTTCTATTTATAGATTATTTTGGGTAATAGTGAGTATGTCTGCCTTACGCAACTAATAGATTAATTTTTAGTAGTGGTATTTATTTAACCTCTCTTCAAAGAATATAGCTAATTGAGATAGTATCTGTGCCCAGCCCCTATATCTTTGAGTCCATTTCTTTTGGATCTCCATCGTTGCTAGATAAAGCATCTTAAACAGTGATTCGTCTGTGGGAAATACCGATTTTGACTTTGTTACTTTTCTAAGCCTTCCTATTGTAGCTTTCCAGCGCATTTGTGGTATAAATCATGGTTCTTATTGCTGGTGGATATTTGAAAAAAGCAGCTAATTCTTCCCAGTTATTTCGCCATGACCTTATTGCTATTTGATACCTGTCTCCCCACTTTGTATCAAGGTCATCTAGCTGAGTAAGTGCCTGTTCTTCTGTAACCGCCTGATATACAAGCTTCAAATCCTTGCAAAATTCTTTTCTATCTTTATATGATAAATATTTTGTACTGCTTCTTATTTGATGTATTATACATCTCTGTATCTGTGTATTTGGAAATATTGCCTTTATTGCATCACTAAATCCTATTAAACCATCTATAGACGCTATTAGTATATCTTCTACACCACGATTTTTTATCTCGCTTACTACTTTTAGCCAGAATTTAGAGCTCTCATTTGTCCCTATCCAAATTCCTAAAACATCTTTCATTCCATCTAGGTTCGTACCAATAGCAACATATGCAGCTTTATTAGCTATTTTCCCATCTTGCCTAACTTTGTAGTGTACAGCATCCATTACTACATGGCAGTACAGGTTTTCTAGTGGCCTGTTTTGCCACTGCTTAGCTAATGGCAGTATTTTATCCGTTATTCTTGATATTAGCGTAGGCGATGCTTCAAATCCATAGATATTTTCTATATGGTTTTGTATATCTCTAACTGTCATTCCTTTAGCATACATGCCTAATATTTGGTCTTCTATACCTGATATATCCTTCTGATTCTTTTTCACAACCTTAGGTTCAAATTCGTTCTCACGGTCTCTAGGAACATCAATCTCTAACTCTCCATAGTCTGTTCTTACTTTTTTACTCCTTTTACCGTTTCGACTATTTGAAGTATTTTTATTCTTGTAATCGTACTTTGTATACCCTAGCTCTTCTTCTAGCTCTGCTTCAAGCATTTCTTCTATTATCTCTCCAAACTCTTCTTTTAGTATCCTCTTAATATCTTTGGCATCCTTTAACTCTCCCTTTGCCATCAGCTCTCTTAGTACTTTCTTATCAAAAAGTTTCAAATCGGTGCACCCCTTTCTATGATATATTTTACATCATTTTTAGGAGTTTACACCAAGTATTATACACTCTCTTTAGAAATGTTACAAAGACAAAATCTGTCTTTCCTTCTGATCAATCCCTAGAAAAAATGCTCTATCTAGCAAGTCAAAATGTAATGAAAAAGTGGAGTAGAAACTATAAAAATTGGGACCTAGTCCTCAATCAACTAATGATATTTTTTAAAGATAGAATAGAGCCTTATGTGCTATAGTTTATCATTAGTAATAACCTTTTCATTATAAAGATTATTACCAAAACTATAGGATTTTATGAATATAATCTTATAGCGTTGGCAACTATATAATCAAATTTGGTAACAAATTATACTAAATTCTTTAATTAAATAATTATTGTCAGTTTGGAATTGAGTTTTTTTAGACACAAAATTATTTACAGACTCATTTGATATAGTTATTTTGCATGCTTTCTTTTCTTGTTTTCTTTTCAGATTAATCTCACCTCCTTAAATATAATAAAAGCTTAAGAAAGTAGGGTTATAATCACTTTTTTAAGCTATATTTGTAATTTATAATAATTGTAAATTTATTTAATTCATTTTACATTTTAAATCTACACCTCTATAATATATCTGTTTACAAAATCTATATCAACTTACAACTTACTATATTAGCATCATCAGTATAATATATATTTGTATTATATATTGATACACTTTAAATTATTGTTATTAATAAAGTAATACAAAAGACCAATGGTGTTTACTATTTAATATAAATCAAATTACCATATGCATTATATTTCAAAACTTAAATCTAATAATTCACGTGTTTTATCTATTAGCTTTTTACTTCTTTCTTTTAAATCAAATCCTTCTCTGGCCAATGAAGTAATTTCTTCTTGGTCATTCAATATTGGAATAACAAAATCCGAAATCCTATCTTGCCTTAAGTGAGGCAATGTTGATGCAATAACTGTATTCTTCTTAGCTTGGTATATTCCAATTTCAGGTATTGATAGTGCAATGAATAGGTAGTACGGATTAATCTTAGATCGGTCTATACTCATTCTTATTAAGCCACTTCCTATTATACATTTATCCGACTCTGTAATCATTGCCACCTGGCCAATTTTTCCGTCCTTTGAAAAAATTAACTCCTTCGCTTTTACCTGTTGATTTATTTTATCTAGAATCTCTTCACCAACGTAAAAATCTGGAAATCTATCAATCTCATAATTGAATATATCAGTCGTACGAATAAACGGTACATCAGTTTTTTCTTTATCAATATATAACTTATAGTTTATAGACCCCACTTCATCACCTTTCTTAAATTCAACGAGGTTTCCCAGCATTTCCCATTTATGTTTGTTTTTGATTTCTTCAATCATCTTAATATACAATGGCCTATAATATTCTGGAGTAATTATATCTTCATTTGTGATATCAGATTGCTCAACACAATAGTGACGAATATCTTCGATTTCTTCTTTTGTTATTGATAAACGTTTTATAAATATTCTTTTTGCTTCCTCAATTTTTTTTAACCCTTCT
>JAKSBP010000357.1 GCA_022361035.1 Clostridia bacterium | reverse complement strand
TTGAAGATTTACCAGAAAATATGAAAAATATGCTTATGCAAAAGCTAGAAGAAGAAAAGTCAAAAGCCTTTGATTTCGATAGCGTTGATATAAATAAAAGACCTAGATTACATGAATATATGGAAATAATTAATGATACTGGCCCAATGGGAGTAACATCGCTTACTAAACACATAAAATTGATTGAAGATGAAAACCCAAAACAATCTAATATTCTTGAAGAATATAAGAAAAAGTATTATGAATTAGGTTTTGAAGAAATATTACTAATATCTAAGTTTCCAGTTGTAACCTCAATATTTGGCTGGAGTAGAATTGATATGAGACCAGAAGTAGAAACTCAAAATGGAACGAATAGAATTACGATTAATTCTTTTAAATACTCAAGCGATACACCTGGAAAGATACCTATTTTTGTAGATAATGGACAATGTGAAGCAATTATGTTTAGGCTTGATCCCTTAAAGATAATAAACTGGTTAAGAAAAAATAAAATTACTGTAGAAATTGATGATGAAAATAAGGATAATGCAAGAAAGTGGATATTAAAAAGTATGGGACAAGTTTCAACCTATGGAGATATATCTAGAGATGATATAGTAACTCAGCTTATATATACTTTAGTTCATTCTGTATCTCATATTATGATGAAAGGGATAGCAGGGATTAGTGGGTTTGAATTGATAGGCTTATCAGAATATTTGTTCCCAGATCAATTATCTTTCGTTATATATAGTAATAAAACTGACTTCAGTATTGGTGGTATGCATACTTTATTTGAAACTCAATTAGACACATTAAGAAAAAGAATTTTATCCCAGGATTTAGTAACTTGTGTCCATGATCCATATTGTATACAAGAAGGAGGAAGCTGTCTAGCTTGTATTCAAGTTCCGGAAATCTCCTGTGATGTATTTAATAAAAGCTTGAGTAGAAAAGTCATATATGAGCAAGCGCATGACAATATTGAAGCATTCTGGAAAGGGAAAGTAATTCATGATTAGTAAATTAATTAATATTATAAAAAAGGATAAAAAATTCATATGGTGGTTTAAATCTCAAGTATATTTATTGTTAAGTACAGATAAAAATTTGACAATTGAGGATTTATTAAAAGCTAATAAATATAATTATAAAGAAGATACTATAAAAGCGAGTGTGTTCGAGTTAGCTAAAATGAATTGCTTAATCAAAGTTAATAAACATACTGATTTGAATAGAGAAGAATATAAAATTAATATTGAAAACTTGGATTCAATATTAACACAATGTTTAGGGATTGTGAAATATATAGTAGAAGTAAAAGAAAGGAATTTAATTGATGACTATGAATTAATTACAACACTGCCTGACTCAAATAAGAAAAAAGATTTATATAGAAGCCTTAAAGGAAAGTTTAGGACTATATATGATACAATTTTAGGATTAGTTGCTAACGCTAAAAGTGAAATTATAATTATTAATCCTTTTTTTGATAATAAAGGTATTGAACTAATAACTAGAGATATATTAGATAAACTCAATGAAAATGTAAAAATCAAAATAGTTACAAGACTTAATAAGAAAAATAGAATATTATTAGGGCAGCTAGTAGATGGCATTAAACAAAAGAAAATTAGTAACAATTTATTAAACATATATGATTATAAGTATGAAGGAGATAAGTTTGATAGTTCTACATTTCATGCTAAATCAATTATTATCGATCAAGGGAAAATGGCTTATATAGGAAGTGCCAATCTAACTGGCTGGGGAATAGAACAACAATTTGAATTAGGTATATTAATTAAAGACAAAAACGCAAAACTATTATATAATATTGTAGAATATATCGAAAAAGCTAATATAATTGAAAGATGCTCTATTTAGGTTGGTGAAAATAATATGAAAAAGAAAGAAAAAGTTGCTATAGACCTTTTTGCTGGAGCAGGGGGGTTATCATGTGGCTTAGAGAAAGAAGGTATAGAAGTAAGACTTGCAGTTGAAATATGGGATACTGCTGCAGATACATATGAAAAAAATCTAAATAATTGTGTAATAAAAAAAGATATTAGAAAAGTTACTGGTAAAGAAATATTAAATAAGATAGGAATTAAAAAAAGACAATTATTCTTATTAGCAGGATGTCCACCCTGTCAAGGGTTTTCTACTCATAAAAGAAAAAAGACTAGTAAAGATACAGAAAGAAATGTTTTAGGGCTTGAATATGCAAGATTAATAAATGAAATAAAACCATTATTCATTTTAATGGAAAATGTACCAGGTATGCAAAGAGATAAAAAAATATTATCAAAGATTATTAGTAAACTTAATAGTTATGGATATATAGTAAAAAAGAAAATATTGAATGCTGCAGACTTTGGTGTTCCACAAACTCGGAAAAGATTAGTATTACATGGAGTACGTGAAGATATTTATAGAAAAATGGAAAAATATAATATAGATTTAGATTTTCCAAGACCTACTCATTCTAATCCTAAAAAAAGGGATAATGAGAATACAAATACATGGAAAACAGTTAGACAAGTCATACAAAAGTATCCACAACTAAATGCTGGAGAAAGGCATGAAATAATACCAAACCATGTCTGTGCTAATTTGTCGGAAATTAATATAAAAAGAATAAAAATAATCAGACAAGGTGGAGGAAGTAGAGATGTTCTCCCTGAAGAACTTCGGTTAAAGTGTCATCAGAAAGAAAACGTAGGTTATAAAGACACTTATGGTATTATGAAATGGGATGAGCCTGCGCCTACTTTAACGGGAGGTTGTTTATCTTACTCTAAAGGTAGATATGGGCATCCGCAACAAAATCGTGCTATATCTGCTCGAGAAGCTGCTGCAATACAAACTTTTTCTGACAACTTTATCTTCAAAGGTAATTTACATGAAATGGCTATACAAATAGGTAATGCTGTTCCTGTTGACTTAGCTGCAGCTAGTGGAAGATATTTTGTAGAACTTGGAGAAAAATTGGGAGTTATTTAATACTTAAGTTTTATTTAATTATTTAATGTGATAATTTAAAAATTACAACTATATCCTAAATATACATTTAAAATATAGTTGCTCGAATAATAAAGCTAAGCTATTTAGATATCTCCTTTTCTGTATGTACTATACTCTTATGACATAAATACTTCTGTTAATGAAATAAAATCCCTTTTTGAATTATAATACTTCTAAAGGATTTACTAGAAATATATAAAGTTAATTGATTTTCTATTTTTTTTAGTTGGATACTCTACTAT
>JAKSBP010000232.1 GCA_022361035.1 Clostridia bacterium | reverse complement strand
GGAAGGCTTTGTCAAGAAAGGGACCATTGGAAAAATTGAAAAGATTATGGGATTAGAGGATGAAAAAAACACCTCTATTTGGAAACCAGAAAAGGATAGGATATCACTTACATGGGAGCATGTCCATTCAAGAAATCCAGATACTAAAAAAATAAAAGAAATGGAAGGCGTAAATGTCATATCTCCTACATGGATAAAGCTTTCAAGCCCATCGGGTGGACTAAAAAGTAACATAAGTAAAAATTATATTGATTGGGCCAAGGGAAGGGGCTATAAAATATGGGTCCTATTTTCAAACTCCTTTGACCCTGACCTTACAGATAAGTTTTTAAACAATTCCATAGCGAGGGAAAGGGTAATCAATGATTTATTCGAGATGATAAAGGATAATGATATTGATGGAATAAATATAGACTTTGAGAATGTCTATGTAAAAAATAAGGAATTACTTGTACAATTTGTAAGAGAAATGACACCTGTCTTTCATGAAAATGGATTAGTGGTATCCATTGACGTTACAGTAAAGGGTGGCGGTGACAATTGGTCTAAATTTTTAGATAGAAAGGCCCTAGGGGAAGTAGTGGATTATATGGCAGTTATGACCTACGATGAGCATTGGAGGTCGAGTCCTATAAGTGGTTCAGTAGCTTCCATTGGATGGGTTGAAAGAGGGATTAAGGGTATATTGGAAGAAGTTCCAGCGGAAAAGCTTCTACTTGGAGTTCCCTTTTACACTAGATTATGGATAGAAACACCTTCCCAGAAGGAGCCAAATAAAATGGATGTAAGGTCAAAGGCAATATCCATGGAGACTGCCATGGATATCCTAAGAAGGAATAATGGTATTAAAATATGGGATGAAGAAGCTGGTCAATACTATACAGCCTATATTGCAGATAACAAGCTTCATAAGATATGGTTTGAGGATTCGAGGTCTATTAAACTTAAAACCGACCTGGTAAAGAAATATAACCTAGCGGGAGTTGCTTCATGGAGAAGGGGATTTGAAACAGAAGATATATGGCCTACAATAAACAACAACATAAACTAAAATAAAAAAATAAAAGAACTCTTATCTCTGTAATTATGAATAAGAGTTCTTTTTATAACATAAATACCCCTTTAAATGAGAACTAAAATAATATAAAATATGAAAAAAGAGCTTAGTGAGGAGATAAGAAGATGTTGTTTAGACTGATTTTACTTTTTACAATAACTCCAATTATAGAATTAATTCTACTGCTTGAACTTTCAAAGCTAACGAGTGTATGGACCACCGTTGGAATTGTTTTAGTTACAGGTATAGTCGGTGCTTACCTAGCTAAGAATCAAGGTAGATTGATTCTTGCTAAAATCAAGATAGAGCTAAATGAAGGAAGGATGCCTGGGGACCAGTTGATTAATGGCCTGTGCGTTTTAGTAGGAGGAGCTTTATTGCTTACACCTGGAATTATAACCGATATAATAGGATTTAGTTTAGTTATTCCGGGGACAAGGGAAATTTTTAAGAGAGTTATAAAGAAAATACTTTCTAAAAGACTTCGAGATGGAAGTATAGATATACATTATAGAAGATGGTAGTAATAAAAATACAGTTTTCTCAAAGGAAGACTGTATTTTTTATAACCTATAAAAAATTTTTAAAATCTATCAAAAGAGCAATCTAAGTTTATTAAAATTTAAGGGTTAACAAAGTATTTATAATGATACTGTACTGCCTATTTTTAATAAAGGATATTTCAAAAAAATATAGAAATAATAATTTATATTTTCTAAAAATTTGAAAAAAGGGGGGATTTAAATGGTAAACAAAAAATATTTAAAGAAGCTGATTGCTTTAATGGAAGAAAGTAATATCGATGTAATGTTTATGGCACCTTCAGAGGACTTGGAATTCTTAATGGGTTTTTCGCCCCATATGGACGAAAGATTTCAAGGACTCTTTATTACTAAGGATAGTAGAATATTCTATGTAGTTCCTAAGCTAAATAGAGAAGAGGTTCAAGATGCTATAGGCAGTGATGGAAGGGTCTTTGACTGGGGAGATGGAGAAGGGTTTTTAGGAATTCTTTCTAGGGCCTTTGAGGATTATAACTTGATTCATAAAACAATAGGGGTTAATGGTACTGCAAGGGCGGTTAATATGCTGGATATTGAGGATGTATTAAATGTTAACTTTAGAAGCGGAAAATATATCCTTGAAGAGCTTAGAATTATAAAAAGTGAAGATGAAGTGAAAAATCTCAGAGAAGCTGCTAGAATGGCAGATAGTGTTTTTCAAGAGCTTATAAAATTTATAAGACCTGGAATTCAAGAAAGGGACATAAAGGTAAAAATTAAAGAGCTTTTTATGGAGATGGGTGCCCACGGTTTATCCTTTGAGCCAATTGTTGCATCGGGGCCTAATAGTTCAAAGCCTCATTATAACAAGGATTCAAGAGTTGTTGAAAAAAAGGATATTGTACTCCTTGATTTTGGCTGTAAGTACAAGGGCATGTGTTCCGACATATCTAGAACGGTTTTCCTTGGAGATATTTCAGAAGAGGAAAAGAGGATATACGATATAGTTTATAGAGCTAATGAAGCGGCGGAGAAATATGTGAAAATAGGAGTTACAGCCGAGAGTGTCGATAAAAAAGCTAGAAATATAATAGAAGCAGAAGGTTACGGAAGGAACTTCCTAAATAGAGTTGGCCATGGAATTGGATACAGTGTCCATGAAGCACCCTATATAAAGGGAGGAAATAAAAGGGAACTCCAAGAAGGAATGGCATTCAGTATAGAGCCGGGAATATATATCCAAGGTAAATTTGGAATAAGAATAGAGGATATTGTTGTAGTTACGGAAAACGGTGGAGAAATATTAAATAGAGCATCTAAGGAAGTTATTATCATAAAATAAACTCATTTTACTTCAGCATCTACGGATATAGAGGATACAGTAAAGAACCATATAGACTTTTAGAATTATGAATCCACATGGAATGATGGGAGAGATACTATGAGCCAGGGAATTATCTTCAATATTCAAAAATATTCACTCCACGATGGGCCGGGAATCAGAACAACGGTTTTTTTAAAGGGATGTCCCCTTAGCTGTTGGTGGTGTCATAATCCTGAAAGTCAAAGAAAAAAGGGAGAATTTATATTCTTGAGAAAAAAGTGTATTCTTTGTAGAGACTGTGAAAGGGTTTGCTTAAAGGCTGCTGTTAAATTTACGGAAAATGGACTTTGCCATGATAGAGAAAAATGCATACTATGTGGAGAATGTTTTAAAGCTTGTCCAAGTGAAGCTATAGAAATCCTGGGGAAAAAACCCGATGTAGATGAGATTGTTAAGGAAGTAGAAAAGGATAGAATATTTTATGATGAATCTGGAGGAGGAGTTACCCTTTCAGGTGGAGAGCCCCTAATGCAAATAGACTTTGTGGATGGTATTCTAACAGCTTTAAAAGAAAGGGGAATACACACCGTTGTAGATACGTCAGGGTACACATCATGGGAGAATTTTAAAAGAATTCAGGAAAAGGTGGATTTATTCCTATATGATATTAAACACATGGATGATGAGGAGCATACAAAATATACAGGCATATCGAATAAATTGATACTTGATAACCTAAAGAAGCTAGCTTTAAATGGAAATAAAATTTGGATACGGGTTCCAATCATACCAAGTATAAATGATGATGATTTAAATATTCAAAGAGTTTGTAACTATATCTTATCCTTAAATTTAAGGGACATATTCATATTACCCTATCACAATATTGCAATCGATAAGTACAGGAGAGTGGATATGGAATATAAAATACCTGATATTCAAGAACCAAGTAATAAAAAAATGGAAGAAATAGCTGAAAAGTTTAAGGAATGTGGACTAATAGTAAAGATTGGAGGGTAACAGTTTATGAAAAGGGGAATAAATGAAAGGGTACAAAGCCTTAGAGAACAAAGCTTAACTGCCCTACCTCGAATCTCTATAGAAAGAGCTGTACTTGTAACAGAGGCCTATAAAAAATATGCAGGAAAGGTATCGGTACCAGTATTAAGGGCATTAGCCTTTAAGCACCTGTGTGAGAATAAAAAGATTTGTATTAATGATGGAGAATTAATAGTGGGAGAAAGGGGTCCTGCTCCTCAAGTAACTCCAACTTATCCAGAGCTATGCTGCCATACCCTGGAAGATTTAAGGATTATGGATGAGAGAGAAAAAATAGCCTTTAAGGTAGACGAAGAAACTAGAAGAATCCATGAAGAGATGATAATACCCTATTGGCAAGGTAAATCAATTCGTAATCTTATATTTGAGCAGATGACTAAGGAATGGAAGTATAGCTATGAGGCCGGTATATTTACTGAGTTCATGGAGCAAAGAGCACCAGGACATACCGTAGAAGATGGAAAGATATATAGAAAGGGATTTTTAGACTTTAAAAATGAGATTGAGGGGAGAATAAAAGACCTTGATTTTTTTAATGACCCCGAAGCCTATGACAAGCAAGAACAATTAAGAGCTATGGCTATCTCCTGCGATGGGATAATAGGCTTTGCCAGGAGGCATGCCGAAAAAGCTGAAGAAATGGCAAAGCATGAAATGAATCCAGTAAGAAAGCAGGAATTACAGGATATAGCCCATGTTTGCAGATATGTTCCAGCCAATGCTCCCAGAAACTTTAGGGAAGCCCTGCAAATGTATTGGTTTGTCCATTTAAGTGTAATAACGGAACTAAATACTTGGGATGCTTTTTGCCCAGGAAAGCTTGACCAGCATCTCTATCCCTTCTATAAAAAAGAGCTTGAGGATGGAAGCTTGACCCGTGATAAGGCAAAGGAGTTTTTACAATGTTTTTGGATAAAATTCAATAACCAGCCAGCACCCCCCAAGGTGGGAATCACTTTAGAAGAAAGTGGAACCTATACAGATTTTTGCAACATTAATATTGGTGGTATAAAACCGGATGGGTCTGATGGAGTAAATGACTTATCATATCTATTACTGGAAATAATTGAAGAAATGAGAATATTGCAGCCTAGTACAAATGTACAGATAAGCAAAAAGAATCCTGACCACTTTATTATAAAGGCTGCCCAGGTCATTAGAGAAGGCATGGGATTTCCGTCAGTATTTAACACCGATGCCGTTGTTGAAGAACTTCTTCGTCAGGGGAAAACCCTTGAGGATGCTAGATGTGGAGGTACAAGCGGTTGCGTAGAAGTAGGATGCTTTGGTAAGGAGGCCTTTATTCTAACAGGCTATTTTAACCTTGTAAAGGTACTAGAAATTACACTCCACAATGGGGTTGACCCTAGAACCGGTAAGAGGATAGGTATTGAAACTGGAAACCCAGCTAAATTTAAGTCCTTTAATGAATTATTAGATGGATTTAATAAGCAGCTGCATCACTTTATCAACATCAAGATTAGAGGTAATAACCTTATTGAAAGAATGTACGCCAAATATATGCCCGCAACATTCATGTCAATAATTATTGACGATTGTATTAAGAAGGCTAAGGATTATAATGCTGGAGGGGCGAGATATAACTCTAGATATATTCAAGCTGTAGGCATTGGTAGTATTACAGACTCTCTTTCATCAATAAAATACAATGTTTTTGATGAAAAGAAACTGAGCATGGAAGATTTACTAAAGGTATTAAAAGCCAATTTTGATGGATATGAAAAGGAACGCCTGCTATTCTTGAATAAGACTCCCAAATATGGAAATGATGATGATTATGCCGATGATATTATGGTTAAAGTTTTCAACATTGCCCATGACGCAATAAATGGAAGAAAAACTATGAATGATGGAAAATATAGGATTGAGATGCTTCCTACAACATGTCACGTTTATTTTGGTTCGGTAGTTGGAGCCACCTCCGATGGAAGAGGGGCAGGATTACCCCTTTCAGAGGGAATTTCGCCGGTACAGGGTGCCGACAGAAATGGTCCAACTGCTGTAATCAAGTCAGCAGCTAAGATGGATCATCTAAGAACCGGTGGTACATTATTAAATCAAAAATTTACACCCAACATAATGAAGGGAGAGGAAGGACTAGTCAAGCTTAAGGATTTAATAAGGTCCTACTTTAAACTTGATGGTCACCATATCCAATTTAACGTGGTAGATGCAGAAACCTTAAAAGAAGCCCAGAAAAATCCAGAAAAGTATAAAAATCTTATTGTACGTGTTGCAGGATATAGTGATTATTTTAATAATCTAAACAAAAACCTTCAAGACGAAATAATAAATAGAAGGGAACACAAGAGTTTTTAAATATACTATTGAAAAAAAGCTATAAGACAAAGGGTCAAATTCTAATGACCCTTTGTCTTATATTTCAATAAACTTGGGTTCCATCTTTTCAAAGGTGGTTATATATTCAAAGCCAATCTCTCTAAGGATTTCATAGACATAGTCGAATTTATATGCCAAAGTATTTACTGTATGGCTATCTGAGCCAAGGGTTATGACCTTGCCGCCTAGTTCGTAGTACAGCTTCAATGCATCAAAGGAGAGCAATAAAATATCCTTATATCTCAAGCTGGATGTATTTATTTCTATTCCCTTGTTTCTGTTAATAAGCTCTTTAAAAATTACTTCTAGTACATCAAAGTAGTCCTCAAGCTTTTCCTTGGCTGCATCACCATTGTATCTTCCTAAAATATTTAAATGTCCAATAACATTGAAATTTTTAAAATTCTTTATACAATATAACATTTCCTCAAAATATTTTAAATAAGCTTCCCTTGAAGTCTTGGCCTTAAAAAAATCACCATTATATAAGTCCTTTCTATCGCAGGTGTGGATAGAAGAAATTACAAAATCAAAATCTCCCGACTCTATAAACCTATCGCACTTTTCTGTTATGTGGGGTTGGATTCCCATCTCTAGACCCTTAAGGATTTTTATCCTATCTCCATATCTATTCCTCATAAGGTCAATATACTGTGTATACTCCTTCACATCTATATCGAAGTTAATAGAAGGATGGCAATAATCATAATCTACGTGGTCAGTAAAACATATTTCCTTCAATTGAAATTCTATAGCCTTTTCAACAATATCCTTCATTTCAGCTTCACAATCAGAAGAAAAATGACTGTGAACATGATAATCATAGTACATTACAATCACCCCTATTCGAAAAAACTTTGACCTAGAACTTTTCTATATATAGTTTATCATTAAATATCAGTATTAAAAGCATAAAAGGAAATAAAAATATTTTTCGAATATTACAAATATT
>JAKSBP010000333.1 GCA_022361035.1 Clostridia bacterium | reverse complement strand
TGACTCTAGAATAAAGGCTGTAGCAATAATCAGCCCATTTTTAACATCCGCCGATGACTATTTCCAAGCCTTGGGAGGGTCAGCCAATTTAAGAAAGGTGCTAATGCCAGCAGCAGCTAAAGCTCGTCAACAATATTATGAAACAGGCGAGGATATAATGACTAAAATTGTACCTGAGACCGAGGAAGAGATGAAGCTAGCTAGGCCTATTACCATTGGTATGAGGGAGTATTATTTGCCAGGTAAGCCGGGAGATGTTCCTAATTGGAAAAATGGGCTGAGTCTAATATCTACAGACGCGATATTGAGTTTTTCTATTTTTGACTTTACAAATATGTTTGATGCGGTTCCTATTTACGTTGTATATGGGGATCAGGCTATAACAGCTGAAGGGGCCGAAAGATTCTATCAGGAAATTAATGGACCAAAGGATAAGCTGGTTATTGAGGGAGCAGGTCATTTTGATCTTTATTGGATGCCTGAATATGTTGACCCTGCCGTTGTAAGTATTTCTCAATTTTTAGAAAGTAATATTAAATAAGTAAATATTATGATGGGCGATAAATAGGAAAAAGGAAACTATTTTAAAGTAGTTTCCTTTTCTTGTTTTAAAACTTATAACTCATCTATACAGCTTTGGCAAGAGAATATAATATTTCAGGACAATACTCGTCAAAGATACCAAATAAAAATATATGATGAAGTGAAAATGGAGAATATTTTTTGATAGAGAATGGTGGGTGTAAAATGTATTTTCTCATATGCTCTAAGAGTTATTTTGATATAAGTGGAGGTATATAAATGTCTTATAAAAGTGATTGTGGAGACGATAGAATCTATGAATCAGATAGTAAATTTACTAAGTGAAATAGAACTCTAACAAGCTTCTTGGCTGTATGCCACCTGGCAATGATGTTTTCCTTCTAAGTGACTTAAGTTCATTAAGATGGTATGATATATTTAGATGAGGTTTAAAGTCACTAACTAATAAACAAAAAAACATAGATATGTGGTTGGAGCTTTAATAAAATAGTCTTTGCTATAGGAGGCACAAGTAATCCACAACACTATGTTAATTATAATATATGTAAATCAATATAGATGAGTGATTGAGAATGTTAACTTACTACAGCAACCACTGAGAATCCTTTAGGCTCATACTATAAATCTGTTTATAGATAGATAGTAGAAGGTAAAACAGATTTATAAAAATCGCTCAAAAGGAAACCTCAGAGGCTGCTTTCGTTTATTAAGTTTGTAACTCACACATCTATATGAACCTGTAGCATGACTACTTGTTTATTATACAAGGAGGTAATTATGAGAGTCATTATTTCACCCGCCAAGAAGATGAGAATAGATAACGATTCCTTAGATTATTATCAGCTTCCTCAATTTATCAAGGATACAGAAGTTCTAAAGGCATATTTAAAGGAATTAAGTTATGAAAAGCTAAAATCAATATGGAATTGTAGTGATAAAATAGCTTCTTTAAATTATGAGCGAATTCATAATATGGACTTGTACAGTAATTTGACCCCAGCCATCCTTTCATTTGAAGGGATTCAGTATCAATACATGGCTCCAGGAGTGTTTGAAGTTAAAGCATTTGAATATATTGAGACACATTTGCGTATTTTATCAGGTTTTTATGGTATGCTACGCCCCTTTGATGGTGTAGTTCCTTATAGGCTAGAAATGCAGGCAAAATTGGGAGGTAACGATTTAAACTCACTTTATGAATTTTGGAACAGAAGACTAGCAAATCAACTTTTTTCGGAAAGCCACTGCATTATAAATTTAGCATCTAAAGAGTACAGTAAATGTATTTCAAAGTATTTGAACAAGAAAGTGAGATTTATTACTTGTGTTTTTGGTGAGATGATTGGAAACAAGGTAGTTGAAAAAGGAACACTAGCAAAGATGGCAAGGGGCGAAATGGTAAGATTTATGGCCGAAAAAGAGATTGTAGATATAGAAGATATCAAAAGTTTTAGGAGACTAAACTATGCCTTTGCAGATTATCTATCAGATGAAAACACATACATTTTTTTAAAGGAAGAAAAATAATATGTTTTGGTTCTAGAATAAGAGATGGATAATATGAAAAATGTGTTGTGGTATGGGATTATTGACAACATTGCTAATCGATAAAATGTGTCAACAATTATGTTCCTACGAAATTTCATTCCCTCAGACAAATAGTTTGAGGGGATTTTTTAATATAGGAATTTATCTTTTACGCAGAAAT
>JAKSBP010000345.1 GCA_022361035.1 Clostridia bacterium | reverse complement strand
TTTCATTTCCTGCTATTAGTGAAATACCCCTTTTTTCTTTAAGGAATATTACCCTTCCTCCGGCTTCTTCAAGGATGAGTTTACCAGCAGCTATATCCCAAGGACTGAGATTAAGCTCCCAATAGCCATCTAGACTTCCCAGGGCCACACTGGCTAAATCATAGGCTGCGGACCCCATTCTTCTAAGTCCCCTTACCTTAGGAACAAATTGGGCAAAATAATTTACATTATTATCCTTAGCTAGGGCTCTATCGTAGGGAAAGCCAGTGGCTAATACACATTGGTTTAGAAGACTTTTATTCTTAACGGAAATTTTTTCTCCATTTAAATATGCACCTTTACCCTTTAGGGCTTCAAATAATTGGTCAACTATTGGGGCGTATACTAC
The DNA here is from genome assembly GCA_022361035.1 of Clostridia bacterium. Classification (GTDB taxonomy): domain Bacteria; phylum Bacillota; class Clostridia; order Peptostreptococcales; family Caminicellaceae; genus JAKSBP01. The sequence goes on along the minus strand of JAKSBP010000345.1, from coordinate 16,752 downwards.
TCCTAATACAGTTTCATTATTATATTCTAGAGCTATTGATACAGTAAATATAGGTAACCCTTGGGCGTAATTCGTTGTACCATCAAGGGGGTCAACAATCCATAGGTAGTCGGATTTTAGGTCGTCTTTACCAAATTCTTCAGATAAGATTCCATGAAGGGGATAGTACTCCTTTATGGAGCTTAATATATGTTTTTCACATAGTTCATCAACTTCAGTTACTAAATCTACTTCGGTTGACTTTGTATTTATTTTTATGTTTTCTTTTCTAAAATGTTCTCTTTGAATCTCTCCAACTTCCCTAGCCCATTTTTTTACTTTTTGTAAAGCCAAGTTTAAGTCAAGCATATTTCCCTCCTTGAGTGAGTAAGTATATTAAATACAAATATAGTATATCATAATTATTAGAAACTAAATTTATTTGCTTCCCTGGGATAGTTTTATAAAACCAGGATGTAAACTGATGGTTAGTGTTTAGGGTGCATAATATTTTCATGGATTTCCAAGGTTATGATTAATAATTTGCCCATATCAAAGGTATTTTTATTTAATTGTAGAAATTTAATATATGTATGTGTAATTGAACTTTTCAATTATACATTTAAGGATAATCCCTTTTAGACCTTAAAATTTTAAAAGTAAACCAATAAATACTATACATTTTTTCTTTGAAAATATTAAATTATAAAAGCGAATATCCATACAGCCGTATATAGTTTTAAATTCTATGATTAAGTGGGGGCAAAATATAATGAATAAACATATTAAGGAAAGCTTTAATATAGATAAGGCTTTAGTAATTATATACTTTGTAAATATAGTTCAGATATTTATAGTATTTGGACTTATAGGCTATAGTTATATATTTAAGGACGAGTCCAGTATATGGATAAATGAAAATCTGAGAAAACTCCTTGTGATTCTATGTATTGTAATAATCATTAATATTTATATAGCCTTAAGGGATGCTAATGCACTAAAATCCTTAAGCACCGAATACTCTATGCAAGGTGAGGTCTTAGAGCAGATTAAAGATTTAAACAATACCTTGAGGGCTCAAAGGCATGACTTTTTAAATCACCTTCAAGTTGTTTACAGCCTTATCGAAATGGATGAATATACAGAGGCAAGCAATTATATAGAAATGGTATATGGAGATATAAAGAGGGTTAATAGAGTGCTTAAAACCTCCGATGCTGCTATTAATGCACTTTTACAGGCTAAGGAGCTTGATTGTGAAGATAGGGGCATTTCAGTTCATATGAAAATATCTACAAGGCTAGATAAACTTAAAGTTCCTTCATGGGAAATGTGTAGGGTACTTGGTAATCTCATAGATAATGCCATAGACGCTACGAAGGAAAATGATAATAGGTTTGTTGAGATAGAGATATTTGAAGAGTCTGAGAACTATGGATTTATTGTAAAGAACAATGGAGATATGATATTTCAGGATATAAGGGATAAAATTTTCCAGCCAGGATTCACGACAAAGGGAGAAAAGGGTCAAGGAATGGGCTTGGCTATATCAAAGGAAATTGTGGAGAAATACGGAGGAAGTATTGATGTGGATAGCAATGAAAGTATAACTATTTTTAAAGTAATGATTCCCTTTGAGTAGTAAATCATAAAGAGTGACATTTAAAACAACTATATGTACCTTATAAGGAATATGTGTTAACCTTTCGTTCTTATAGCTATATACTTATAATATATAGTTAATCTTATTCAAAGGGCCTTTAAGGGCAGCCTGAAGGACCCTTGTAGAAGAGAGGGGGAGAGGAGCATGATATTAAGTGAACTTATAGATGGTATAGGACTATTGTCGGCAATTTTCTTTAGTTTAGGATTGATATTTACCATAATAGAAATCTATATGCCGGGGTTTGGTGTATGGGGCTTAGCAGGTATAACATGTTTTATTATAGGAATTATTGTAACGGCAGATACTCTGTTGGAAGCTTTGATTTTGATGATGATTCTTCTAGCCATTGTGGGAATAATCTTTTCAATCCTTTTACATTCAATTAGTAAGGGAAAGCTGCCTAAAAATATGGTACTATCCACTGCTATGAGAAGTGAAGATGGATATATAGGAACAAGTGATATGAAATATTTTCTTAATAAGCAGGGAGTAACATTAACTATATTAAGACCTGCAGGAACAGTTGATTTTGATGGTGTTAAACTAGATGTAGTATCAGAGGGAGAATTTATCCCTAAAGGAACAAAAGTACAAGTGATTAAGGTTGAAGGAAGACGTATAGTAGTACGTAGACTATAACAATCTTAAAACTAACCTGCTGCGTTAATAGATGATGATTATTAGATATATAGGGTATTTATAAAATATCAGAGTTTTAGTCTAGGAAATTAGCCCAATAAATAAGATTATGTTGACTGGGAGGAATGAAAATGTTTTCAACAATTATAATTATAGCTCTTATAGTTACATTTTTATCCATATTCTTTAGCTTTGTACCTTTGGGATTATGGATATCTGCCTTAGCATCAAATGTAAAGGTAAGTATTTTTACCCTTATTGGGATGAAACTTAGAAGAGTAAGACCCGATAGAATTATTAAGCCTTTAATTAAAGGAAGGAAAGCTGGACTCAATATTTCCGTTGATGAGCTGGAGGCCCATTATTTAGCCGGTGGTAACGTTGATAGTGTCGTTAATGCATTAATTGCTGCTGAAAGGGCCAATATAAACCTTGAGTTTGAAAAGGCTACAGCCATTGATTTAGCGGGACGTAACGTTTTTGAAGCGGTTCAAATGAGTGTTAAGCCAAAGGTGATTGAGACACCTATTGTAGCGGCTATTGCAAAAAATGGTATAGAGCTTAAGGCCAAAGCAAGGGTTACAGTGAGAGCTGATATAGATAGACTTGTTGGTGGAGCAGGAGAAGAAACTATAATTGCCCGTGTAGGTGAAGGTATAGTTACTACCGTTGGTTCTGTTGAAACCCATAAAGCAGTTTTAGAAAATCCAGACCTTATTTCAAAAAATGTATTGGAAAAGGGCTTGGATTCGGGAACAGCCTTTGAAATACTCTCTATAGATATTGCTGATGTCGATGTAGGCAGAAACGTAGGAGCTAAGCTTCAAACAGACCAAGCTGAGGCCGATAAGAGAATAGCTCAAGCCAAGGCCGAGGTAAGAAGAGCTATGGCCGTTGCTAAGGAGCAGGAAATGGTGGCGGCAGTTCAAGAGATGAAGGCAAAGGTTGTTGAAGCAGAGGCAGAAGTACCTAAAGCCCTAGCTACAGCCCTTAGAGAAGGAAAAATAGGTGTTATGGATTACTATAATATGAAGAATGTTATAGCCGATACAAATATGAGGGAAGCAATCTCCAATATAGAGAATGATAGCTATTCAGATATGGAAGATGAATAGGAGATGATGTTCTGTGAAAAATAATAAGACCATAGGTAAAATTACAACACAGGAGATTGGAATAACTTCCACTGAAGATAATAAAATAAAAGTAAGAAGGAAAAGGAAAAAAATTCTTTCCTTTACACCTGATAGGGTGCTTGCCGGCATCATCTATTCAGAAATTCTAGGAAAACCAAAAGGACGTAAAAGGTTGGTGTCGCAAAATGAGCTTGAGGGTTTTAATCGCAGATGATAATTATGGTATGAGATTGGTTTTAAAAAAGATAATTGATAAAATAGAGGGTTTTGAAGTTATAGGTGAAGCGGAGGACGGTAGAGATGTCCTCCTTCTCCTAGAACAGAAAAATATTGATGTTGCTTTTTTAGATATTGAGATGCCTAATATAAATGGATTGGAATGTGCAAAGATAATCGCTGATATAAACCCAAAGACTATTATTATATTTGCTACTGCCCATGGTGAATATATGCCCCAGGCCTTTGAGGTATATGCCTTTGATTATATTATTAAGCCCTTTAAAATAGAAAGAATAGAACAGACCTTAAACAAGATAATAAAAATATATTCCCATAGAAATGATGTAGAAATCCAAAGTCCAGTTTTTCAACAAAGTGGATTGGAAAAATTGATAATTAAAAATAGGGAAGGTATAAATTTTATCAATACTAAAAACATTGTCTTAATACAAAGAGAAGATAGAAGTACGGTTATATACACTACTGACAACAAATATGCAACTTCAGAGGGCTTAGGGGACATAGAAAAGCGTTTAGAAAAAACTATATTTTTTAGAAGCCATAAATCCTATATAATTAACATTTCAAAGATAAGTAAAATTTCACCCTATGGAAGATGGACCTATATAATAGAGTTTAAGGACTCTGATAAGGATGCCCTTATAACCCATAAAAAGTTTGCGGAGCTTGAAAAAGTTTTTAATCTATAATACAGTCTGCTTGGAGGCAATAATGGTTAATGATAATATGAAGAAAGTACTTGAAAAGGACTTATATAATCCCATTAATAATTATCTTAAAGATCAAGGATATGAAGTTCACAGCGAAGTTAAGAATTGTGATGTTATTGGAATTAAAGGTGAAGAAGTAATTATAATTGAGCTTAAGAAAAATATCAATATAAAACTTCTTATACAAGCTACAAAAAGACAAAAAGTAACCGATGGTGTATATATAGCTATACCGAAACCCAAAGGATTTAAATGGAGTAAGCATTGGAAGAATATATGTAATCTACTAAAACGCCTTGAATTAGGTCTCATAATAGTATCTTTTTTAGAGACAACAACGGAGATTGAAATAGTCTTTCATCCGTCAATATATAAGGTCAGAAAAGATAATATACTAAGGGGAACCATTATAAGGGAAATCAATGGTCGTTCTGGGAGCTATAATGTAGGTGGGAGTGTTAGAGAAAAGATTATGACCGCCTATAGGGAGAATGCCATACATATAGCATGTTGTCTAGATAGGTATGGAGAGCTTTCTCCTAGAAGGCTAATGGAATTTGGTACAGGTTCTAAAACACAGAGTATTCTCTCAAAGAATTTCTATGGATGGTTTGAAAGGGTATCTAGGGGAGTATACAAACTCCATCAGGAGGGTAGGATAGCCCTCGAAAACTACGGTGAAGCAGTAACCCATTATAGAAAACTGCTTGAAGAAAATGAAGAGGGGCTGTCTCATAAAACTATCTTATAAGCTTGGTACGGGGTGTTTTAAAATGAATGAAGCTTAAGGCTTTGAAATTACAGGGGGTTGGCTAGTACTTATCTACATGCCAAGCCCCTATAATTTCAAATAGAATAGAAATTTGTCATTCTGAGATGTCTTCTTATAGTTTTGTTAGTAAAAGTTACCTTTCTTCATTATCTAATCGAAGCATATTTACGAAATCTTGCCTTGATAAAATATTTTTAAATATTACGACACCTAGAATACTTACTACAACAAACTCTCCTAATGCTACATAAGCAGCAGCTATCCAGAAGGGCACCGGTGATACATAGCTTATGATATATCCAATTATTAATCCATTAAAAACTACGGGCCATAGACTGGCTATGATTAAGGATTTCGTATTATTACCTAAAAGCTTTCTAGTCTGATATATTGCTGCCACAGCTAAAAGAGTAGCAAAGGAGCCTGCAAAGACATCAATAAGGCCCAGGTCACTTACACTATTGGCAATTGCACATCCAATTACAAGTCCGGGTATATAAAATGGATCAATAAAAGCTAATAGTACAAGTATCTCAGAAAGTCGAAACTGAATCGGTCCATAGCTAATAGGGGCTAGAGCTATGGTTATTACTGCGTAAATTGCAGCTACAGCTCCAGTCTTTACCAACATATTTGTAGAAAAATTTTTCATATAAAAAACTCCCTCCAACATACTTCTATGTTTTCCGGAAGCCTCACTTAGAAATAACCATCTCAAAATTGGTTATTTACAGTAGAACAAAAACGGCAATTGTCCTTTGCCCTTGTTTTTTTTGAAGTGGGTACCAAGAAAACACTTGTCGGTTATTAATTATAACAGATAAATGGCATTTGTAAAGTAATAGGAGAGAAATATTTAAGAGATACTATAGATAAACAACATTACCACTGAAATTTATTACGCCTTAAGGTCGTTTATCTTTAAAATCAAGATAGCTTATTTCTAGTAGTGGAGAGTAATTTCACTTTTTTAGTTATATTTTTTAGGAGAAATGGACTATAATATGAAATTGAGGGTAATATATCTATATAAAATATGACAAGGCTAAGTTATAAAATCCTCTTGACCACAAAAAAATAGGAAAATATGCGGAATATTTATTTAAATTGAGAAAAATAATAGTAAAAATATAAAATTAGTAGTATAATTAGAAAGTTGTTTAGTTTTAATAGAATTGTGACATAAAACCTGAATAAATGAAAAAGAACGTAAATTGTATACAGTGTTATAAATCTTTTTTATTTTACTTTTTTAAGTAGCCTATAGATGACTAGTATCTGGGAAAATAAAGATTTACATATACATTGTATAGAAGAAAGTTTGAACAGTAATTGATTTGAAAATTGGAGATATATTTTGGCCCAATACATTATTGGAATTAATCAGTTTAAAGATTTTATAATTCCTATGTATTTTGATAAAACTTAGGCTTCACTTTGTAAAAAAATCTTGAATCATGGCAATTTTCTATGTCTCTTCCTATGGTTTAAGTACTTTTTTCATTACATTGTCAAGTTTATTAGCAAAATTGTTCAAAGACATTTCCTTATTCTTTTTCATTTATCGCTAATGATTAATATGTGTAGTTTTAAAATCACATATCTATTGAAAAGTATAATATTAAGAAAAGGAATGATGAATATGGAAAAGATTAGATTTGAAGAGCTTAATTGTTCAGAGGAGATTAGGAAGGCAGTAAAGGATATGGGCTTTGAGGAAACAACTCCTATACAGGCCTTGGCAATTCCATTGGTACTAGAGGGAAAGGATGTTGTGGGGCAGGCCCAGACGGGAACGGGTAAAACCGCAGCCTTTGGGATACCAGCTATCGATATGGTGGACCCTCAAAGGAACGAAACCCAAGCACTTATACTTTGTCCTACTAGGGAGTTAGCTGTCCAAGTGTCGGAGGAACTTGCCAAGATAGCAAGGTATAAAAGAGGGGTTAGAACATTACCTATTTTTGGCGGTCAACCTATTGAAAGGCAGATCAAAGGACTTAAAAAAGGAGTTCAAATTGTAATTGGTACTCCAGGTAGAGTTATGGACCATATGAGACGAAGAACCTTAAAACTAGATAATTTAAAGATGATGATATTGGATGAAGCAGACGAAATGTTAAATATGGGATTTAGAGAAGATATTGAGACTATTTTAGAAAGCGTTAGTAGTGAAAGACAAACCCTATTATTCTCTGCCACCATGCCAAAGCCAATAATGGATATAATACATAAATATCAAACTGACCCTAAGATAGTTAAAGTAGTGCATAAGGAGCTTACTACCCCAAATGTCAATCAAGTGTATTTAGAGGTTAAACAAAAAGATAAACTTGAGGTTTTAACGAGATTAATTGACATGTACAGCCCTAAGCTTTCCCTAGTATTTTGTAATACCAAGAAGAAGGTTGATGAGGTTACAGACTTATTACAATCTAGGGGCTATGCCAGTGATAAAATTCACGGTGATATGAAACAGTCCCTAAGGATTAATGTGATGAATAAATTTAAGCGCGGGGATATTGAAGTATTAATTGCTACTGATGTTGCAGCTAGGGGACTAGATATTGATGATGTTGAATCTGTATTTAACTTTGATATGCCTACCCATGAAGAATATTATGTTCACAGAATAGGAAGAACGGGACGTGCTGGAAGAGCTGGAAGTGCCTTCACCTTTGTGACCGGAAGAGATTTCTATTTATTGAGAAATGTAATGAAATATACGAAGAAAAAGATAAAGAAGCATCCAATACCAACTATTAGTGATATAGAAACAATAAAGACGAGTATTTTCTTAGAAAAGATTAAGAAGAAGATTGACGAAGGAAAGCTTGAAAAATATATAAAGGTATTGGAGGATTTGTTAGATGACGATTTTTCAGCTATCGAGATTGCAGCGGCCCTTTTAAAAATGGAGCTTGAAATAAAGGATGTTGTAGAAATAGATATTAGGCCGGAGAAAGCATATAAAAGTACCGGTGCTGAAAAAGGCATGGTTAGAATGTTTATAAATATTGGTAAAAATAAGAGAATACGACCACAGGACGTTGTTGGTGCAATTGCTGGAGAAACTAGTATTTCTGGAAAAAATATAGGGGAAATAGATATATTTGATAATTATACATTTGTTGAAATTCCTGAAGAATATGCAGATGAAGTTCTTTCAATAATGAGTAAAAATACCATAAAGGGCAACAAGATAAATATTGAGCCTGCAAAGGGAAAGAAAATAGCAAGTAGTAGGAAGAGCCCAGATAAAAAGTTCTCTAGGGAAAAAGTCAGAAAAGCTAAGGTGAAGAGGAAATAAAGGGACATATATATATAAATCTCAATAGGAGTTTGTAAAGTCTGGTTTTTATAATTTAATCTACTAATCTAATTAATAATGGTTATCTATACAGAGGGATAAAGAATATTAAAGTTTTTGTCTATTAAAATTTTCATGATGGGTTGATTTAAGATAAGCACAATTAACATTGTTGAGTTTTCAACATAAGGTTGGTTGTGCTTCTATTATTTTGTAATTAAATCGTAAATATGGTTCCTTTAAGTATTTGGTGAATTTTACTTGGGAAACAATCTATTTTTTACATTCATCTGTAAATACATCCTATAGTCTTAAGGTCCTGATTATGTATTTTTTAAAAGTATGGTGTTGACAAAATAATTAAATGGGAGTAGAATATGACTAAAGGGTCACATGACTATGTAGTCATATGCTTGTTTAATCTAATGAAACTATTATAAAGCCATTTTATAAAAAATTTTTTCGGATTATATGACCAGTAAGTCATATTTGTCATATTTCACAAGGAGGTGATTTAATTGCCAAAGCAAACTTTTTTTAATTTACCAGAGGATAAAAAAGAAAGAATACTCAATACTGCCATAGATGAATTTTCAAAATACTATTATCACAAGGCAAGTATAAGTAGAATAGTTAAAAATGCTGGAATAGCAAAGGGAAGTTTTTATCAGTACTTTGAAGATAAAAAGGACCTATTTAAGTATCTTATCGGAAGAGCCGGAGAAGAGAAAATGAAACACTTCAATCCCATAATGACAAATATTGATAATGTTAACTTTTTTGAAGTAGTAAGGGCCATGTATATTACTGGAATTAGATTCGCAATGGAAAATCCTAGGCTTCAACAGATAGCAGATAATTTTATCAGGGATAATGATACAAGGCTAAAGCAAGAAATATTGGGAGACAATATACCGAAAAGTAACGAGATGTTTATTTCAATGATTAATAAAGGTATTGAAAAGGGAGACCTTGATCCATCTATTGATGTAGCTTTAACGGCAAGTATTATAACTAACTTAAATATTGCAATAAGCGACTATTTTATAAAGGAAGTTAAGGGAAAGGATTATATGGAAATGATGCCCTTAGTAGATAAGATGTTATACATTTTAAAAAATGGCATTAAAAGTAAAAAGGAGGGAGAGAAATGATAAAGGTAAAAAATCTGTATCATTCCTATTCTAATGATACTAATTATTCAGTAGAGGATATAAACTTTGAAGTTGAAAAAGGAGAAATATTTGGATTTCTAGGACCAAGTGGGGCTGGAAAATCAACTACTCAAAAAATACTCATAGGCCTTTTACCTCTACAAAAAGGAGAAGCAAGTATATCCGATTACAATATAAGAAGTCCTAAGGAAGAGTTATTTAATTTGATAGGAGTATCCTTTGAGCATCCCAACGTATATAGGAAATTAAGCGGCCTAGAAAATCTAGAGTTTTATAGAAAGATGTTTAGCGTAAAAACAGAGGACCCTATGAAGCTTTTAAGAATGGTGGGCCTTGAAAATGCAGCCAAAAAGAAAGCAGATGGATATTCTAAGGGTATGCTCCAGAGACTTGTTTTTGTCCGATCGATGATTAACAACCCTAAGATATGGTTCCTAGATGAGCCTACATCAGGACTTGATCCAAATAGTGCAAGTGAAATTAAAAAAGTTATAAAGGAGAAGAATAAAGAGGGCGCAACTATTTTCCTGACTACCCACAATATGTATATAGCCGATGAACTTTGTGATAGAATTGCCTTCATAAATGAGGGGAAAATTGAGCTTATAGATTCCCCAAGGAATTTGAAGTTAAAATATGGAGAAAAACTGATTAAAGTAGAGTATAAGGAAAATGGAAAGCTTAAAAAAGAGAGTTTTTCAATGGTAAATGATAAAGATAGAGAAATGCTTAACAGTCTTATAAGTACTGGAAAAATTGAAACTATGCATTCCCAAGAAGCAACCCTTGAAGAAATATTTATTAAAGTAACTGGGAGGGGGCTAAAATAGATGCTAAAAAGGTATTTTGGACTACTTAAAAAAGATATTATGGTGAGTTTTAGAAACTATTTTTTCTTAGTAGTAGTTGGTGTAGCTCTAATTTTTGTCTCAATTATTAATTTTGTCATTCCCGAGGATGCAGAAATAAAGCCTAATGTCTATTATTATTTTGAATATGAAGGTGAACATAAAGACCTTTTACGGGATGTTTTCAAAGAATCCGAAGCCAAGCATAAGAAAGTCACAAGTGTAGGGTCAAGGGAAGAGATACTAGAGAATATGAAAAAGAATTTTAATAGTATAGGTATGGTTATGGGTGAAAGGGATAATCGCCCTGCTTTGGAATTCATTCTTCAAGGATATGAGAATCAAGAGGTAATTAATTCCCTGATATTATCTATGAAGGACGACATAGATGCGAGAGTAAGGGCAGATATAGAGATAGATACCCTGCTTCTCAAAGGAGAAGTTGAGCAGGAAAAAGTACCCTTTAATAAAAACGTACTCCCAATATTTTTAACCTTAGAACCTATTATGTTAGGATTTGTAATGATTGCTGCCTTCATATTTATGGAGAAGGATGAAGAGACCATAAAGGCATATAGGGTTTCTCCTGGAAGGCTACCTGAATATCTTGCTTCCAAAATAACTTTAATGGTTATTTTAGGGTTGATTTCAACACTAATAAGTACAGCCTTAGTCGTTGGCACCAAGGCAAACTATTTAAGTCTCATAGTCATCGTAACCCTAGGAAGTATTTTTGCATCTAACCTGGGACTAATAGTTGCAAGCTTTTTTGACAGTATATCTAAATCAATAATATGGATATTGAGTTTTAATATAGTTTTTTCTGTACCCTTTGCTTCATATTTTATGCCTAACTTTGCCCCCCTATATATCAGGATACTTCCAACTTACTCTTTACAGTTTGCATTAAGGGAGGCAGTATTTCCAACGGGGAATATGGAAGTCATATATTCTACTGTAATGACCTTTATAGTTCTTTCATTAATAAGTTATGGTCTTGCAATACTTGCCTATAAACGTAATCTGGTAGAGAATTAAGGAGGTGGGGTTAGTTGAATAGGATAATTAATATTTTTAAAAGGGATATTTCAAGTAGTGTAAGGGATTTCTTGATTTTATATATGATTATTGCACCTGTATTATTAGCTATAGGTCTAAAATTCTTTATACCTAGTGCTACTTCTGCTTCACTACAATTTGCTCTAGATAGTAGTGTTGGAAATGAAGTTATAGAGGAATTTAGAAGGTATGGAAATGTAGAAGTCTACTCTTCAATAGGAGAAATAGAGGACAGAGTAAATAAAATAGATGATATAGCCGGCATTACTTTAAACGATAAAGGGAATTTTGAAATGGTTTTAGAGGGGAATGAAACCCATGATACAAAGGAAATTCCTCAAAAAATAATTAGGAGCATAGTCGGTAAAGAGGAGCTTAATGTAGGCTATTTTGTTAGGGATATAGGAATAAAGATGTCTCCAATTGCATGGATTGGAGGAATATCCCTCATAATAACTGCAATAACAATTGGTGGTATATTAATTGGTCTTAATATTATAGAGGAGAAGGAATCTAAGACTATAATGGCCCTCAATGTATCGCCAATGGGAAAGGTTGAATTTATAATAGGGAAGAGTATTATTGGGATATTGATACCCATAATAAATGTATTTATAATACTCTGGATATTAAATATGCTGGATGTAAATCTGATTATGGTACTGATTATGACCTTGGCAAGCTCAATAATAGGTGTGGTAATTGGATTCTTAATAGGGGTAACAAGTTCAAATCAGATAGCTGGTATTGCAAATATGAAGCTACTATTCTTAATAGTAGGTGCTTCAATTATTGGAGCAATATTACTACCGGAAACTAAGCACTTTCTGCTCTATTGGATTCCCACATACTGGTCTTTCATAGGCTTTAAGGGAATACTTTTGCAGACAATAACCTGGGGGCAAGTTGGGGTTTATATAACTTGGATACTGGCATTAACCATTTTAATATTCCTATTATTTAAAAGAAGGATAAACAAAGGATTAGCATAGAATAGGAGGCGAAAAGAATATGTCAATGAAGTGGTGGATAATTATTGGTATAGTGGTTATAATATCAATACCTCTAAAGCTTAAAGTATGGAAAAGCTTATTGAATAAAAATAAAAACGATGAAGATAATTACTAAAGTAAAAGGTTCTGCGCTACCTATTAGGTGCAGAGCTTTTTTATGTATAAATAATTGATTATAATGAAAAAATTAATATATAAATTAAAGTCTTTACTTAAACTTTCATATAGATGTGTGATAGAGAATATTAACGTACTCAATCAGCCACTAAGAATCCTTTAGGCTCATGCTATAAATCTATTTATAGATAGATAATAGAAGGTAAAACAGATTTATTAAAATCGCTGGGAAGGAAATCTCAGAGTCTGCTTTCCTTTATTAAATTTGTATGTCACTCATCTATAATAGAATTTATAATTAACAAAGCAATTTAAATCTCTGTAAAAAAATAAGGAGGCTTATTATGGCAAAGCTTAAAATAACTGAAACAATTTTGAGAGATGCTCATCAATCTCTAATAGCTACAAGGCTAAAAACTGAAGAAATGCTGCCAATATTGGAAAAACTGGATAGTGTAGGTTATAATTCTCTAGAAATGTGGGGAGGAGCTACCTTTGATACCTCCTTAAGGTTCTTAAACGAAGACCCTTGGATGAGGTTGAGGCTGATAAGAAAGGCAGTAAAAAACACTAAATTGCAAATGCTTCTTAGGGGTCAGAATATACTTGGCTATAAACATTATGCCGATGATGTAGTAATTGAGTTTGTAAAGAAAGCCATCTACAATGGTATAGACGTTATAAGAATATTTGACGCCCTCAATGATGTAAGGAATCTTGAAACCGCTTTAAAGGCTACTAAGAATGAGGGTGCCCATGGCCAAGCAGCTATATCCTATACAATAAGTCCTGTACATACTACAGAAACCTATGTTGATTTAGCTAAAGAATTAGAAAGCATGGGGGCAGATTCTATTTGTATTAAGGATATGTCAGGACTCCTTACTCCTTACTATACCTTTGAGTTGGTCACAGCTATAAAGAAGGCTGTTAAGATTCCCTTAAACCTTCATTCCCATTCAACAAGCGGTTTGGCTAGCATGGCTTATTTAAAGGGTATCGAGGGTGGAGTGGATATAATTGATACTGCCATATCTCCATTTGCACTAGGTACTTCACAGCCACCTACAGAGCCTATGGTGGCCACACTACAAGGTACAGAATTTGATACAGGCCTTGATATGAATAAACTAAATGAAATAGCTGAATACTTTAGACCCCTTAGGGAGAAATATATGGAGGATGGACTCCTCAATCCTAAAGTACTTGGAGTGAATATCAATACTCTTATCTATCAAGTTCCAGGAGGAATGCTTTCAAATCTTGTTAATCAGTTACAGATGCAAAATGCCATTGATAAATTTGATGAAGTTTTAAGGGAGGTACCAAGGGTACGTGAAGATTTGGGCTATCCACCCCTAGTAACGCCCACAAGTCAGATAATTGGTACCCAAGCTGTATTTAATGTAATAACAGGAGAAAGGTATAAGATAGTTCCTAAGGAAGTAAAGGCCTATGTCAAGGGGATGTATGGCAAGTCTACGGTTCCCATAAAGGAAGAAATAGTAAGAATGATTATTGGGGATGAGGAGATTATTAGCTGCAGGCCCGCTGACTTGATTGAGCCTGAGCTTGAAAATATGAAAAAGGAAGTCAATCAATACTTGGAACAGGATGAGGATATACTGTCCTATGCCCTATTTCCTCAGATAGCTATGAAATATTTTGAATATCGTGAGGCACAGAAATATAGTATTGATAATAATTTAATCGACAATGAAGAAAAAACTTATCCCGTATAAAGGGGAAAGAAAATAATTTAGCAAATAAAACTTTACTTAAAAGGCCCTGTATCCTATGTAAAATATTCTATCCTAGCCTTTGGAAAACACTTTGTTATAAGGCTAGAGATGTATTCCTTTATTTCAAGTGCTTCTTCTTTATTGTAAACATACTTCACAAGACCATATTTTCCGTATTTTTTCTTTCTAAGCTCTTTGTCCATATCAAGTTTGGTATTAGGAAACCTTTCAAGAATTACGTTTTTAGCATTACCAGTAAATCTATGCTGAATAAGTTCAAAGCTTATATCTTTATTTTCAGCAAAGCTTATGTGACTATGAAGTTTTTCTAGTAGAATCCTATATTCCTCTTTCCAATTTTCATGACGAATTATTGGAGCTATAATGAAACCAAGGTGATATTCTGCTCTTCCAACCTTTTCTGATGCCTTTAATCTGTCATGAAGGCTGTGGGTATTGTGTTCAAAGCTTTTTATTACGTAATCAGAATTAATAGAAAATCTAAATCTTGTATGACCATTATGGGATGCATCTAATATAGAATCAACATTGGAAAACTTTGTTACAGTTCTTAATCTCCCCTTTTTAAGCCTTCCAAAAAATTCTATTGTATCTTTTAAGGTTCCTGTAATATGTTCAACTGCCAAAGGATCTCCCGTACTAGCAGATTCAAATACAGTAGTTTCAGGAAGTCTATCCTCGATGTGTTTTTCTATGGACTTAAATATATCTTCAGTATTTACATAAACCCTAACATAGGGTCTCTTTCCCTGGGTAGAGAAAAGGTAGCAGTACTCACAGTTGCCAGGACAATTGGTCATTAAGGAAAACTGGTAATGAGCAGAGGGTTTACATACATCAAGCTTTAAACTTTTTTTAGTTCCCACTACTAAGGTTTTTTTAGCATTTGCAAATTTTGCCCTTTCATTTTTACCTGGTATTCCCCTAACCTGATTATGGGAAGTAGTTTCTAATATTTCAATATTATTTTTTTTACAAAAACTGTGTATTTTTTCACCAAGGGTGTATTCAAGGGATGAAGGCTCAAAGTATACTCTATCAGGCATCCAAAGCTTCATTTTAAATCCCTCCTTCTTAAATATTCAAAAATTTTAGTGAAAGACTATATTATATTTTTTTGTAAAACCTCTAGATATATACATGAAATTAGTCTAATATATAAATTAGAAAAAACTAAAGATGTTGAAGGGGTTTGACGAAAATACTTATGTATAGAAATTATAATCAAATTATACGTATATTTAAGTGATTTTAGAATATGACCTAAAAAACTGTATTTAACTACATGGGAGAGAACATTTATGCCAAGAGAAATAGATATTGATGAAAAGATTATAAGAAAAAATAGGATTCCTATTTTGATTAAGGATGAATCATGGAAAAGCCTATTCAGTGAAAATCAAAGAAAGGGCATGGAGGAATTAGTTGATAAGTTAGAGGAATTAATAGATGAAGAGAAGGAATTAGAAAAGCTATTAAAGTCGGCAAATAGAGAAAAAAAGATATTGCTCAATAAGGTTTTAAAGCTTTCTGATGAAGCAAATTCAAATGACAACATGGAAGCCTTGGACAAGCTAGAGTATACAAAAAATAAGATACTAGAGGTCAGCGATAAGATAGATGAAATACAATTTAGATTAGAAATACTGCCTAAGGAAATGTATGATTTGAACCTAGAGTTATTAAAGAAAACAATATCAATTTCCTATGAAGATATTATGAAAGGAAGAAAAAGGGTAAACTATTTAGATGTTAAAATTGAGAAGCTGAGAAAAGTTTTAGGTGAAATGTGGGAAGAAAAATTTGAAAAAGAGAAAAGGATTAATGAGCTTTATTTATATTTACACGGTGTATTAGGACATGAAGAGACAGACAAATTAGATAAAAAGTTTTTATAAAACCTGCAATATATAAAATATTGGAGGTTTTTGTAATTTGATTATTTGGGTATAATCTATATATAAAGATAATGGCTTTTAAACCTTGGGGAATAAATTTTCCAAGAAAACAATGGACTAATATAAAGGCAAACATCCATGTAATAGGGTTATAATTAAAAGCTAAATACTATTTATAGATGAGTGATTGAGAATGTTAGCTTACTTCAGCAACCACTGAGAATCCTTTAGGCTCATGCTATAAATCTGTTTTTAAATAGGTAATAGAAGGTAAAACAGATTTATAAAAGAGTCTCTGATGAAGAGTTAAAAGGAAGACTCTTTTGAAACACATATACGGAAATTATATATATCTATATTTAAAAAAGTCTATAATTTCCTATGTGTTATAAAAATCGCTCAAAAGGAAACCTCAGAGGCTGCTTTC
>JAKSBP010000095.1 GCA_022361035.1 Clostridia bacterium | reverse complement strand
CCACTGAGAATCCTTTAGGCTCATGCTATAAATCTGTTTTATAGATAGATAGTAGAAGGTAAAACAGATTCATAAAAATCGCTCAAAAGGAAACCTCAGAGTCTGCTTTCGTTTATTAAGTTTGTTAGTCACACATCTATATAGTGATGCTACTTTAAGGATTAATAAATTTTAGTATTGTTTATTTAGAATACTAATCCCTAGTTTATTAAAAAAAGATAGTTTATCTATATAGGGTCCCAAGGATAAATTTAAAACTCACCAGACCACTGCCAAATAACCTATCTCCTTTACTTGCTCCACAACTTCTTATTTAATTTCTATTTTATATTAAGCTTTTCCTTTAATTTTTCTAACATATCTATTGTCATAGCTGAGAGGTCGTATTTTGGATTCCATCCCCATTCTCTGCGTGCATCCTTATCGTCTAGGGAGTTTGGCCATGATTCTGCTATTTTTTGTTTTACTAAATCCACATCGTATACTATTTTAAATTCTGGTATATGTTTTTTTATCTCCTTATAGATTTCTTCAGGATCAAAACTCATAGCAGTTATATTGAAGGCATTTCTATGTATAAGTCTAGATGGTTCAGTCTCCATTAAATTTATTATTGCCTCTAAAGCATCGGGCATATACATCATATCCATTTTTGTTCCCTTCTTTATATTGCAAATAAACTTTTTTGACTTTAATGCATCATAATAAATGTGTACTGCATAATCTGTAGTACCTCCTCCTGGTAAAGCCTTATATGAAATTAATCCTGGAAATCTCAGTCCCCTAGTATCAACCCCAAATCTTTGATAATAATAATCGCATAGTAATTCTCCAGCCACCTTAGATACCCCATAGATTGTGGTAGGCCTTTGTATAGTTTCCTGGGGAGTCAAATCCTTTGGCGTACTAGGGCCAAAGGCTGCTATAGAGCTTGGTGTAAATACTGCACACTTTCTCTCCCTTGCAATTTCTAATACGTTATAAAGCCCATTCATATTTACATCCCAAAGTAAATGGGGATTTCCTTCCCCAATAGCTGAAAGAATAGCTGCTAGATGTATGATTGTATCAACACTATACTTACTAACTACATCAGCCATTTGTTTAGAGTCTAATACATCTACTATTTCAAAGGGTCCAGAGTCAATTACATCCTTACTTCCATCTTTATCATTTCCCTTGCTGCTGGCTATAACATTATTTTGGCCATAAATTCCCCTAAGCTTTAAGACTAATTCACTCCCAATCTGCCCTAAAGCACCAGTAACTAAAATCCTTTTCATCAAATCACCTCTCAATATTTAAATTGATAATTTAACCTAATATATAATTATTACCCAAAGTATCAAAACATAACCACACTTAAGCCTTGGTCAAACAAGGTCTGCATAGTAGAGTAAAAAAAGCCTCTGACTATGGTAAGCATTGCTATATACCAAGATATCAGCTACAATTATTTAATATATATAATATTTTTACCCATTATTAAAGAAAATTATAGCTATAGAGATTACAATAAAAAATAAATATGAGCATTCAACTGCGTTAAGTCAGTTGTCTACTCATACTTTTATAGTACAAAAAAAGAACCCTTTACAGATTCTCAGATTGTTGCAAAATTAAACAAAATGGCTGACTATTCAAAGCTTTGAAACTTAAGATGTGCTAAAAATGAAATGTCCCAACATGTCTACAAATTAGGTAAGGAATATTTATTCATGAAAAAGATTTAGATTTGCCAACAATCTGAATATACTTTACAGGCTCTTCTAAGCTACTTCCAATTTAAGCTTTTTATTGGAATAAACAACTATTTCATCATATATTTCGTCCCAATCCCTTACTCTAATTATTTCTTCAGGAATAGGTAATAAATTGTAATTACAATTTATTAGCAATACTTTAAACCCTGCTTGGGAAAGCTCTAAGGCGTTTTCATATCTATCTTCTACAAATATATCACAATTTAGCTCCTTAGCCTTGTCAACTTTATGATGACTTCCTAAAAGATGTACACCATTACTGGGCAGTTTTCTTTTCTCTATCCATGAATAAGTTACATCGGTCATTCGCTTTTCTCGAGCTGTTACATAATGTATATCATGATATTGGCACAATTTCATTAATACCCTTCTTGCCCTAGTTCTCAGCTTGGCTCTAGAATGTATTTTTTCTCCGAAAATATCGTAAAACTCTAAATATTCTTCCCTAGT
>JAKSBP010000115.1 GCA_022361035.1 Clostridia bacterium | reverse complement strand
TATAGCAGGAATAGCTAAAAAAAACATTTTTTTTAAATAATAATCCTTCATATTTAAGATAAATTTATATCTATAACCTTTTTTATATACAAAAGGAATCAAGAATATAAGTTGAGCTAATACTGCAATCAAAGTCCCTATAGAGAGAAAGACTATATTATATTTAGAACTAATTACTATAAATATTATTATAAAAAAATTTAATGGAATACCCATAATAGCAGGTACAATAAAATTATTCTTCATCTGTAAAAAACCACTAAAAATGTATATTAAACTATAAAAGTATATAGCAAAAATACTTATTTTCGTAAAACAAACTACTAAACTTAATACGCTACCCTCGAAACCCACAGCAAATAATTTTACAATTGGCACCGTATATAATAACACTACAACAACTACAATACTAGATATAGCAATTATAAAATTTATAGTATTATTTGTAAATTTATTTGCTAGATTCAATCCTTTTTCTTTTTTAATAAGACTATATACAGGGATATAGCTTGTTTTTATCCCAGTACCTATAATTTCAAATATAACCATAGGAATAGTTAGTGAAATTAAATAAGCATCACTTATATATGATACTCCATAAAAGTATGATAAAGTTATATCTCTAACAAAACCAAATATTTTTGCAGCTACAGTTATTATCATTAAACCTAATGCTGTTTTTTTCATTTTATTATACCTTTTGTAAATATTTATGTTTATATTTGAAATTGAATAACATTGATAATGCTAACCAATATTCAGGTCTAAGCCACATATCAGAACTAATCAATAATCTTCCTAAAGCAATCGATGCAATTAAAGTAATTATTATAAATAATCTTTCTTCTCGTTTTGAATATATTTTTTTGTATTTGTATAAACAATATGTTAATACAATCATCCATACTAATAGACCAATTATTCCAAACTCTAAAAGAATTTGAAGAAATATATTATGGGGAGTGCATCCTAAAATTTTATGAGAAAACCCTATTCCATGTCCCATTACAGGATTTTGTTTAATATGGTCCCATAAAATACTATATATCCTTCCACGACCTGAACTAGCTTCAATAAAACCAATATTAAACATCATTAGTAATTTTGCTAAAGCATAAGTTTGTATTCCCATTGTATAATAAATATTATCAATTAATTTAACGAATAAGTTATATTTATTAACTAAAAATATTATAATACAACTAAAACCTAATATATTTATCTTTTTAATTTTTGAAATTCTTTTGCTAAATAGAAATAATAGTAGCCCACATAAAAATATAACTACCAAAGGTCCTCTACTTCCATATATAACTGTTAATATTAATGAGATAGTAGCTATTATTATCCAAACAATTTTCATTTTCTCTTTATTTAATATTGCATAAATGAACATAATTACAGAAGGAACCATTGCATATCCAAATCGCATATAATTGGCAGAATCTAAAAAATTTATAAAAGGAAGCATTCCAATCGCAATAAAGTTTACAAAAGCTGTTTTTAAAAATGCACTATATAACTGAGTCCCATCAACATCTAAACTACCTATAATAAATGCTGAAAAACCTTTAAATATAAATTCTATATATATAGGTAGTATAATTAACCTACTCTCTCTATAAATAAGAGTATTCAATAGAAAGTAAATACTTAATATTATAAATGAAATAATAACATACTTTTTTATTATAAAATTATTATTAAGTAACATTATAAGCAAAAGTCCCAATGTAAACGCTGCAATTGGCCATTGCGAATTGACTATTGATGCAATTGGTTGTAATAGGCCAAATTGGAATACATATAAGGCAATAATGTATGAATTTATTTTATATTTTTTTATGTTTTTCCACTCCTTATTTAATAAATATTAAAACAATAATGGATTATCATTAATATTTTTTATTTATATGCACTTAAAACTATCTCCATTGCCTTTCGGCCTTCTTCTCCATTAATTAAAGGTTCTGTATTATTATTTATTGCGTTAATAAAATCTTTATAAAGTTGAATATGCCCTTCTCCATAAACATTGTTTATATCTATATTATCATGTTCTTCATCATAATCTTTCTGTTCTTCAAACATCCATGTTTTTACTTCATTAACAGCTAAACCACCTATAACTACAGTTCCTTTTTCTCCAAATATACTCAAAGTCTCTTCTAAGTTCTTTGGATATACACAAGCACTTCCTTCTACTATGCCGATAGCTCCATTTTTAAATCTTATAAGTATAGCTCCAAAATCCTCCATTTCAATATTTCTTAGAAATGTCCCTCTTTCTGAATATACTCTTTCTACCTCTGAATCCATCATCCATTGAAGCAAATCAATATTATGTATACATTGATTCATCAAGGTTCCACCATCTAACGCCTTTGTCCCTCTCCATGGTGCTTGCTTATAATAATCATTATTTCTATTCCAAAGTATTCTAGCTGTTCCATTTACGATTTTACCAAATCTGCCTTCTTCTATAGCTTTTCTTAATTTTTGTATAGGTGGATTAAACCTGTTTTGATGACACACTCCAAGTTTTAAGCCTTTCTTCTTAGCTAGCTTTATCATTTTATCTGCATCAATAGACGATAATGCCATTGGCTTTTCTACTAATACATGTTTATTAGCATTTAAACAATCTATAGAATGTTTAGCATGATAACCACTTTCTGTTGCTATAGCAACAATATCAATATCTTCTTTTCTAATCATTTCCTCATAATCTATATAATAGTTCACATCTCTTAATGCACGTCTTTCAACATCTAAGCTAATTGCAACTCCATCATTTGCATGTTGAGACTTTTCGTTTATTAATGATATATATTGATCTACACATTTTTTAGCCCTTTCTTCCATTATATCACAAGCAGCAACTAATTCAGCTTCTGGAAAATTATTTACCAAAGCTTCTACATGTTTGGAAGATATTCTCCCACAGCCCAGTATAGCAAATTTTAGTTTAGACATTCATTTTCACCCCATCATAATAACTCTATATTATCCCTATTCTTTACATTTTTCATAGCATTTTTTGTATCAAATATATATTGGGAATTAGTTTGTATAAAATTATAATCTACTTTAGTATGAGCAGTAGTAATTACAACTAAGTCAGCATCTCTTAATTTATCTATATTTAATTCTTCAATACCATATTTTACTTCATGTTTAAATTTATATTTGTCTATATAAGGATCATAAAATTCAACTATACAACCTTCTCTTTCAAAATTATTAATAACCTTTAAAGCTGGACTTTCTCTATAATCATCTATATCTTGCTTGTATGCCACTCCTAGTATTAATATTTTAGAACCATTAAGTGGCTTTCTAAATCTATTAAGTATCTTACTACTTCTTTCTATTACATACTCTGGCATATAGTTGTTTATTTCACCTGAAATTTCTATAAGTCTGGTATGATAGTCATATTCTTTAGCTTTCCATGTTAAATAAAAAGGGTCTAATGGTATGCAGTGTCCACCAAGCCCTGGTCCTGGATAAAAGGCTTGGAAACCATAGGGTTTTGTTTTTGCTGCTTCAATAACTTCCCACACATTAATCCCCATCTTATTACAAATTATAGCCATCTCATTTGCTAATCCAATGTTTATATTTCTATATGTATTTTCAAGTATTTTTTCCATTTCAGCTACTTTTGGTGAAGATGCCTCAAATATTTCTCCTTCTAAAACATTTCTATACATAGCAGAAGCTATTTCTGTAGCATCCTTACCTACCCCTCCTACTACTTTAGGAGTATTTTTAGTTTTATATATCAAATTACCTGGATCAACTCTTTCTGGAGAAAAGGCTAAAAAGAAATCTTGACCACATTTTAATCCAGAACCTTCTTGTAATATAGGGAGGAGTAATTCCTCTGTAGTTCCCGGATATGTAGTGCTTTCTAATACTACAATAGAAGCTTTTTTAAGATACTTTGATATTTCTATGGCAGAATTCTTAACGTAACTTATATCTGGTTGCTGGTACTCATCTAAAGGTGTAGGTACACATATTGCTATAAAATCTGCATCTTTCACAAAAGAAAAATCAGTAGTAGCAGATAATAAGCCTTTATTTGCTAAATGTTTAAGCTCAGAATCTACTACATCACCTATGTAATTTTCACCTAAATTTACCATATCAACTTTTGATTTTTGTATATCAAAACCTATTGTTTTATATCCAACTTTAGCTTTTTCTACTGCAAGTGGAAGCCCTACATATCCTAATCCAATTACTGCTACTAAAGCAGTTTTTTTCATTATCTTATTAATTAAAATTTCTTTACTATTCATAATTACTTCCCCTATCTAATTGATTTTACAAACTTAATGAACTTAGAATGTTCAATTGCAAAATTACCAGTAACTATAGTATTAGAAGGCACATCCTTAGTAACTACAGAGCCTAAAGATATTTTACAATTATCGCCAATGGTTATACCATTTGAAATAGTTGCATTAACTCCAATCCAACAATCTTTTCCAACTACTACACGCCCTGATAGCTTAGCTCCTGCTGTAATGAACGTTCTCTCTCCAATATAGTCATCATGTGCTATATGTATAAAATTATCAAGTTTTGCATTATAATCTAAAACAGTATCTCCACCCAAAACACCTCGGTCTATACAGCAATTATGTTGAATTTCAACATTATCTTTAATAACAACTCTTCCAGCAGTTATAATCTGAAATACCTCATTTCCTATTTTATTAAATTGGAAACCTGTAGTCCCGACCTGTGTTCCTGATCTTATAATAACATTACTACCAATTATTGTACCTGGATGAATTACCACCCCAGCTTCTATTATAGAATTATCGCCAATTTTGATGCTATGTTCTCCAATAACAGCATTTTTTGATATACTTGAAATTTGACTAATCTCATTATTAAATCTTTTCCAATAAAAATCAGTCTGTGCTAACATATTATGGATTTGAAAAAACATCTTCTTAGTATCTTTAGCAATAATTACCCCGTAATTATTTGAAGCAAAATATTTTTCATACAACTTTTCAGTGCATATTATTGCAACAATATCCTTATTATTTATAATTGATTCGACATATTTCTCATCAGAAATAAAACTTAAAACTCTTTTGCCTGGGTATTTCGATGTAGCCATACCTAATGTGTCAAATTCACAATCAGATTTCAATACCCACTCTGTATTGCTCTTTAAAAGTGACTTTAGACTCATTTTGTTCATTACTCACACTCTCCTTAGGATACATTACAGTAGTTAAAGCCTAAATTATAACTTTCCTTTTTTGGTTAACGCATCTCTTATTAAGTCTTAAAATATTTTTTCTTCAATTATTTCTATAACTTTACCTTTAATTCAACTGAAAATTAATTGTATTTTCAAACAATGTATCCTTGATTTTATCAATAATCTTATTTTAATAATTTTAACATATCTACAATGTATTTTTTTTGTTCATATTCTAATTCAGGATAAACAGGGATAGCAAATGTTCTTTCTGATAGATATTCTGAGTTTGGCATATCTCCTAGTGTATATCCTAATTCCTCATAAACTTTTTGAAGATGTAATGGAACTGGATAGTATATTCCTGTAGCTATTCCCTTATCCCTTAAGTAACTGACCACATCAGCTCTTCTTTCTGATTGAAGTATGTACATATGATATACATGTTTTACGTATTCTTCCTTAAAAGGTGTGATAAATTCTGTATACTTTAAGCTTTCATTATAGAACTGAACATGCTCACACCTTAAATTATTCCATTTATCTAAACTTTTTAGTTTAACCCTTAATATAGCTGCTTGAATTTCATCTAATCTAGAATTATGACCTACAAGATAGTTATAATATTTAAGTGGATTATATACGGTATTATCTATACTATTATCTTCTTCTAGAAATTCATCTATATTATTATTTAGTAGGTTATAAGCTTCCTTCCCATTAGAGCCACTGCCATGCGTCCTTAATGCTTTGCATATAGTTGCTAAATTATCATTATTAGTTACTATCATACCTCCATCACCAGCACAACCAAGGTTTTTGGTTGGAAAGAACGAAAAAACAGCAATATCACCTAATGTTCCAATTTTTCGTCCTTTGTAATCTGCACCTATAGCTTGACAAGCATCTTCAATTACATATAAATTATGTTTCTCAGAAATAGCATTGATTTTATCCATATCGGCTGGTTGTCCAAAAACATGAACTGGCATAATTGCTTTTGTTTTTGAAGTAATTTTTTCTTTAATTTTATCTGGATCTATATTAAACGTATCTTTTTTTACATCAACAAATACTGGAACAGCGCCTACGGAAGATATACTTTCAGCAGTTGCAAAAAAAGTAAAAGTCGATGTTATAACCTCGTCTCCCTCTCCAATACCTAGCGACTTTAATGCAATAACTAATCCATCTGTGCCATTTCCTACAGAAATAGAGTTTTTTACATTTAAATACTCACTAAATTCCTTTTCAAATGACTTAACCTTTTCTCCAATAATATATTGTGAACTTGAAAGAACATCAATGGTAACTTTATTAATCTCATCACGTATTGAGTTATATTGAGCCTTTAAATCAATTAATGGGATATTTCTCAATAATTTCACCCGCCTAATTTTTTATATTACTTTCTCAAACTTCTCTGTTAATGTCTTGAAATCAAAATCTTGAGCAGCTTTTAAAGCATTTTGTGAATACTTTTCATATTTCTCTTTTTCCATGTTATAAAATTTAAAAATGCCTTCTACTAATGCTTCTGTAGATCCCCCGCTTACTGTTAAGCCACATCTATACTCATCTAACATATCAAAACCACATTGAATATTTGATAATGTTGGCTTGCCAGATGCAAAATAATCGAACATTTTATTCAGACTCAATCCATACCTATATAAATCGATATTTTTTCCAGTAAATATATTTAAGTTTGATTTACTTAAGATATTGGGTATATATTTTTTATCTACTTTACCTTTAAAGGCTACATTATCTATTCCTCTTTTACTAACATATTCTTCTAACTTGACACGTTCATATCCATCACCAAATAAAATGAATTTTATATCATGTATTTTTTTACTATGAATAACTTCAGCAGCTTTAATTAAATATGATAGTTCATTTGCTGTACCCATAGAACCAGTATAAAGTATTTTAAATTTGTTATTATCATCTAAATCATTATCTTCATATTCAAAATTTCTTCTATTTCTCTTAAACTCATCAAGGTCTACCCCATTATTTATATAATGTACTTTAAAGGTATCAAGGCCAATACTTTTTACATAATCCTTTGCTCCTGGAAAAGTAAAGATAAGCTTATCAGCTTTTTCATATATAAATTTTTCTAGTTTATATAATATCCTTGCTATCATACTATCTTTTTTTATTTTCCCCATTGCAACAAGTGTTTCAGGCCACAAATCTCTAGTTTCTGCAATAAATTTAGCATTATATCTTTTCGATAATCTATATCCAACCACCCATGTTAAAGGATGTACCGATGATGAAATAATAATATCTGGCTTTTCACTATCAAATTTTTTAGATATTTCCAATAAACCGATTGAATAGTCTATCATATTTAAAATTCTTTGTCTGCCATTTCCTATATAATCTCTAGCTTTTATAAAAACAAATGGAACTCTATTAAACTCTTTGTACAAATATCTTTTATTATCTCCTATTATATTTCCCTTTAAATTATGTTTAGAACTAGCAGCAAATATTTTAACTTTATATCCCTTTTTTATTAGATTCTCAGCAAATTTATAGTGACGTATTCCTCCCGTAATTTCAGGAGGTCCTGCATAGTGATTCAATATCCATATATTTATTTTCATTTACCAAACCTCCTAAGAAGCTCAGTTACTACTTCTATATCTTCTTCACTCAGATTACTACTACAAGGAACGTTAATAAGGTTTTTCTCGTAAAATTCAGCCCTTTTTAACCTATAACCTTGATTATCTAAATATGGCTTTTGCTTATGAATTAATCCCCATAGGGGTCTAGTCTGAATATTATTATCATTTAACTTTTTAAGCAGTCTATCTCTATCAATTCCATATCTTTCTTTATCAACTATTATTGAATAAAACCAGTGATTAGCTCTTGCATCTTTTCTAAATCCTAATAATTGAAGGCCTTCAATATTTTTTATCCCTTCTTTATATAACTCATAGTTTCTAACCTTCGTTTCGATAAAACTCTCTAACCTATCTATTTGGTCTGTTCCAAAGGCCGCTTGGATATTTGTCATCCTATAGTTATAACCAACCTCATCATGGACAAAATAAAGTGGATTTGTTTTAGCCTGGGCACCTAAGAAGCTTACTTTTTCTAAGAAATCTAAATTATTCGATACCACCATACCACCACCACCGGTAGTGATGATTTTATTTGCATTAAAGGAATAGACACCGATGTCACCGATAGTACCACAGTGTCTTCCTGCATACTTTCCTTCTAAATAGTAGGAGCCCAATGCTTCAGTGGCATCCTCTATAACCTTTAAATTATATTTATCCCTTAACTCAATAAGCTTTTCCATATTCAAAGGATTTCCAAATACATGGACAGCTAAGATTACTTTTATTTGTTTTTTAGTTAGTTTATTAATGACTTTACCGTCAATAAAGTTACACTGATTTTCTAAAAAATCTTCAAGTTTGTCCATATCCATATTTAAACTATCATCACAATCCATAAATACAGGCTCAGCACCCATATATCTTACGGGATTAACCGCAGCAATGAAGGTGAGCGTAGGAACAATTATTTCATCTCCTTCTTCTACCCCTAAAACCCTTAATGCAAGATGAAGGCCAGCTGTTCCACTTTGAGTTGCTACTGCCCTTTCTACACCTACGTATTTAGCAATTTTTTCTTCAAAATCCTTTACAAATCTTGCACCAGCACCAGTTGAAACCCAACCGGTTTCAATTGTCTCCTTAACATTATCTAAGATATCTAATGAAAGATTTGGAACCGATAAGGGTATAATTGTAGGATTATTCATAAACTTCACCTCATAATTATTTCTTTTAAATCATATATTTGATGTCTCGCCTTTTTTAGCTAATTTTTTTAGAATATCACTATTAATTAAAGTATACTTCTTACCATTAATCTGTAGAAAAGCCCCAGTATATGGTGGGAACCAAAATGCTCTTATCTTTAAGTCTATATCATCTTTTTTAATATCGATTTTTTTCATTTCTTCCATTTGTTTTCTAGAAATATAAGTCCCTTCATTCTTAGACTGTTTTATTGATGCTAGATTGCCTTTTTCAAGAACATCTAATATTGTGCTTTTATATAAGTCCTGTTGTATTTTCTGAGTCTTTTCTTCTAAACTAAAAGCTGTCTCTTCTCTAAAATCAAAGTTAAACTTAAATACCTTAATTATTCCACCAGTGTCAATTGATTGGTCAACATAGTGTGCCGTAGCTCCCCACTCTGTAAGCTTATTTAAAATTGCAATATTATATCCAGCTGTTCCCCTCCAATCAGGTAGAATAGCAGGATGAAAATTAATACACCCCAACGTGGGCATACTAATTAATGGCTCTTTAATTTTTTCCCAATATAGATATGAAATAACCAAATCAGCATATCCACTGTTATATCTAAAGTTCTCTTCTGCCTCTTTTAATGAAATAATAGATAATCCTAATGATTTTGCCATTTTCATAGTAGGAGAATTGCTAAAGTGGGAATCTGTTACCACACCTACAACTTCTATTCCTTTCTCTACCGACCATGCTAACATCTCAGCAGCATAGCTTTTTCTTCCCATAAACAACATCTTCATAAATCTGCCTCCCACTTATATAAGTGATTTTCAGTCTTCATTTCCTTTAAAATATGCCACGGTCGCTTGCCCTTCTTGGGATACCCCTTCAGATTTTAAAACCTTATTTATAGTCATAAATACTATCTTAAAATCTAAAGTCAAACTAATATGATCTACATACCATACATCGTATTTAAATTTTTCTTTCCAACTAATCGTATTTCTCCCATTAACCTGAGCCCATCCAGAAATACCGGGTGTAACTTCATGACGTCTCATCTGCTCAGTACTATACAAATCGAGATACTGAACAAGCAATGGTCTGGGTCCAATAAAACTCATGTCACCTTTCAAGACATTAAATAGCTGAGGCAATTCATCAATACTAGTTTTCCTAAGGAAATTACCTAAAGTAGTTATGCGTTGCTTGTCAGAAAGCAGCTGATCATCTTTCTCAGCTTCAACCCTCATTGTTCTGAATTTATTTACTGTAAATATTTTTCCATTTTTTCCTGTTCTTTTTTGTTTAAATATAACTGGACCCTTTGATTCAACTTTTATAGCAATTGCAACAATTATCAGAATAGGTAATGTAATAATCAATAAAACTAAGGCAAATATAAAATCTAATACTCGTTTTACTCTTAAATAAGGCTTCATCTCCTAAACCCCTTTATTTAAATTCTCC
>JAKSBP010000189.1 GCA_022361035.1 Clostridia bacterium | reverse complement strand
TTCGAGGCGTGCTGAAACCGAGAGGCCGCAGCGTATATGGAAATACGTAAGGGTTCTTGGTTTCAGCAACAACGAAGAAATTCGGGTTTGTCAATAGCCTCAAAAGTCTAACCCTATGGATATAGGGCTAGACTTTTTTTAAGAAACCGCAATTTTTCAATTCCAAGGTCAATTTATTAAACTCTTCTATAGTAAGGGACTGTTGACCATCACTGAGGGCGTTTTTAGGGTCGATGTGAGCCTCTATCATCAAACCATCTGCTCCACAAGCCAAAGCTCCCTTAGCCATCGGTAGGATAAGCTCCCTCCGTCCTGTTCCATGACTCGGGTCCACTATTATAGGCAATCCAGTTTCACTTTTCATAATAGGTACCGCCGCCAGGTCCAGTGTATTCCTTGTATAAACTTCAAAGGTTCGTATTCCTCTTTCACAGAGTATTATATTTCTATTTCCATAGGCGGCTATATATTCAGCAGCCATTATCCACTCTTTAATGTAAGCACTCATTCCCCTCTTTAGGAGAATAGGCTTGGAAATTTCCCCCACTTCCTTAAGTAAAGGATAGTTATACATGTTTCTAGAACCTATTTGAATAACATCTGAATACTCTACAACGGCCTCTAAATTTCTTTGATCCATCACTTCTGTTATTATAGGTGTCCCAATTTTCTCTCCTGCCTCTTTTAAGTATTCAAGGCCCTTTAGTCCAAGTCCCTGAAAAGTATAGGGACTAGTTCTAGGCTTAAAGACTCCTCCCCTTAAAAGGTCAACACCAATTTCCTTAAGGGCCAATGCCGTTTCCATAACCTGCTGCCTTGATTCCACAGCACAGGGACCAGCTATCATAAGAGGAGGATTATCTCCTCCAACACTCAGTTTTCCTATCTTTACTACTAATTCTTCTCCAGTTAATATCCTTTTATCCTTCATAGGCTATCTTCCTTATTTCTTCACCATCTAAATTTTTTAGTATTTGACTTATATTTCTATCATTAATTTTAATATTCGGTGCAATCTCATATAGTGGCACCATAACAAAGGCTCTCTCAGTCATCCTTGGATGGGGAATTGTAAGCTTTTCATCCCTTGACGTAAATCCTTCATAAAGTAATATATCCGCATCTATTGTTCTTGGCCCCCACCTAATTATTCTCCTTCTCTTTAGTCTTTCCTCAATGGAACCACAAAATTCTAAAAGCTCATAGGGCTCTAAAGTAGTATCTATTTCTAAAACTACATTTAAAAACCAGTCCTGCTCATCATATCCTACGGGCTCAGTTTCATAGTATGAAGAAATCTTTTTAACCTCAATCTCACTATGGCCCTTAAGCATATCTATAGCCCTATCAATATTTTCCTTTGTATCACTAATATTGCTCCCAAGTCCCAGGTAAGCTTTAGGCATCTCTTTTTCTCCTTATTTCTACTCCAAAATAATCATATATCCCATTTACAGGGGCCTCTGGCTTTCTTAACTGTATACATATCTCATCGACTTTAGAATAGCTCTCTAATATTGTCGTGGCAATATTCTCAGCCAAGGCCTCTAAAAGGTTGAATCTTTCATTCTCAACCATATTTTTAACCTCATTATATACATCAGCATAACTCACTGTATCTTTAACATTATCACTTATTCCAGCCCTTCTAAAATCCCCATAAAGCTCTATGTCTATAAAGAATTTTTGACCTAATATATTTTCTTCCTTCAAGACACCATGATATCCAAAAAATGCTAGATTTTTCATTATTATTTTATCCATTTTACAAGCTCCTTACAATAGCATCGGTCACCTTGGCCGCCCTCAGATTTTCTTTTATATCATGAACTCTCACTATATCAATTCCTTGAATTATACCCATTACAGTAGTAGCAAGGGTGCCTTCTACTCTCTCCTTAGCGGGCAAATCAAGTATCTTTCCAATCATGGATTTCCTAGACGTCCCTAAAAGAATAGGATACCCTAAGTCATTCAATTCCCCAAGCCTTGACATAACAACCATATTTTGCTCTGGGGTTTTGCCAAAGCCTATTCCCGGGTCTAGTATGATATTTTCCTTCTTTATTCCCGCTTCTAGAGCTATATCTATGGATTTTTTAAAAAAGCCACAAATTTCCTCCATGATATCCTTCCTATATTCGGTGCCCTTTTGATTGTGCATCATGATAACTGGAACATTATATCTAGCTACCACAGATGCCATATTAGCATCCCTCTGTAATCCCCACACATCATTTATAATATGTGCTCCAGCCTCCAGAACTTTTTCAGCCACTTGAGCCTTATAGGTATCTACTGATATTGGAACATTAATTTCCTCTATTAGTCTTTTTACAACCGGTAAAACCCTTCCTATTTCCCGATCTGTGCCTACTTCATCAGCTCCAGGTCTAGTAGATTCTCCACCGACGTCTATTATATCTGCTCCATATGAAACCATATCCTTAGCACGCTTTATAGCAACATCGATATTGGTATATTCTCCACCATCGGAAAATGAATCCGGTGTAACATTTAATATGCCCATTATATACGTCCTTGTGCCTAATTTAAGATGGTAATTTCCACATTTTATATGGACCTTCCTATGGAATCCATAATTTATATTCTCCATTGGCCTTCACCTACTATCTACCAAAGTTTATTAACGACATAGCTTCTGCCCTTGCCTTGGCATCCTTCCTAAATAACCCTCTAACTGCTGAAGTAATAGTTTTTGAACCTGATTTTTTAATTCCCCTCATTGTCATACACATGTGTTCAGCCTCAACTACTACTATAACACCGTGGGGTTCCAGTTTTTCCATTAGGGTTTCTGCAATAGTTACTGTCAGTCTTTCCTGCAGCTGAGGTCTCTTGGCTACAGTGTCTACTACCCTAGCAAGCTTACTAAGTCCGGTTAATTTCCCATTTTTGGGTAAGTATCCAACATGGGCCTTCCCAAAAAAGGGAGCAAAGTGATGCTCACACATGGAATAGAAGGGTATATCCTTTACTAAAACTAGCTCCTCATGGTTTTCATCTTGAAAATATATTTCTAAATGTTTTCCCGGTTCTTCCTTTAATCCTACAAATATTTCTTCATACATTTTTGCAATTCTTTTTGGAGTATCTCTTAAACCTTCCCTATCTGGATTTTCACCGATTGCTTCCAAAATTTCTCTTACTGCTCTTTCAATTTTCTCCTTGTCCATTTTTCTCCCTCTTTCTTATCTATTGTAAGAACTAAGAATACTAACCCTTTCCCACAACCTTAATATTTTGTTAAAACCTTCAATAATCCTAGGATATTTAGACCTTTTCTTTTATGCATATATCACCTAGAGAAAACTAAAACAATGGAAACTTCCCCCTTTTCCAGAACTTAATTACTCCACCATGGGGCTTAAGTGTATAGTCTAATAGGTTATAAAGTTCCCTTAGTTTTAGCTCTAAATCCTCTTCTTTTATAAAATCTGTACCTAAATTATATAGAATATCGTCAATGTTTTGTATCCTATTTAACAATTTTTTATCCTTAGGTATCCAATACCCATTAAGCTTGAAATAGGAAATCAATATATCATAAAAAAGCTTGTTCATTAAAAATATTGTATTTAGCATATCTTCTTTTCTGGACAATATATCTCCATAATCTTGATAAAGCTTAAATCTTATATAGTTTATTTCTTCGGCTTCTAGGCTGATAGGCCCCTCTTTATATATGGACTTTAATTTATTTAAAAGTTTTTCTAAATTTATATCAATATTATATATAAGTCTATAGCTTTGAAGGGAATTAATTAAAAAGGGAATTTTATCATCAATTCCTTTTTTAAAGGAGTCAAGAGACATATATGATATATCGAACAGCATCCCTTCTATATCTATAACTTCCCTTTCAAAGCCATAGTTTTCATCGGTAATAACAAAAAGGTCTATATCCCTTAGACTATTGAAATCTACCTTTTCTGTCCTCGCACTGGCTCCTATCAATAGGATGGAAAGAACCCTTTCATTTCCTATAATCTCTTTTATCCTTCTATTATATATCTTCTCTTTATTCATACCCCTCACCTATAAAGCTTCTTAATCTCTTTCATCAGAGTCCTTGTAACATTATTATTTTTCATATCGTATTTTCTATTCTCTAAACGGGACACGGGCATAATATCCATTAGCGAATTGGTTATAAATATTTCATCGGCATCATACATAAAGTTCTTCTCATACTCACCTATGTGAAGCTTAAGACCTAAATCCCCTATTATTCCTATAACTTTATTTCTAAGGATTCCCGATAAAACTCCACAGTCAATGGCTGGAGTAAAGATTTTATTATCCTTAATAAAGAATATATTTGATATTGTTCCTTCACATACCTTTTCATAGATATTTAAAAATACTGCTTCATTAAATCCCCTATCCTCAGCTTCCTTCCTCGCTAAAAGATTTTCTAGATAGTTATTTGACTTGAGGTAAACAATTGGAGAATGGGGATTTCTTTTGATATGGGCAAAACAAAGCTTAAAGCCTCCATTATAGCTATCTTCAGTATAAATATTTTGTCTAGTGCTTATCAATAAAAGATTTTCGTCCACACCCCTTGAATATGACATTCTTATGGCACCATTCTTTAATCTATTTTTCTGTATAAGTCCATTACAGCAATTTTCAATAATATCCTTGCTATACATAAATTTAAGCTTTAAAACATCACAACCTTTTTGGATTCTTTTTATATGCTCCTGTAAAAAATATAGCCTCCCATTGGCAACCTTTATAGTCTCAAAAAGTCCATATCCATATAAGAAGGCTTGACTCCAAGGAGATAGGTGTACTGCTTCACTATCTAATATTTTTCCATTTAGGGATATATACATGATAACACTTCCACCAGTTTAAATTTTTTATAATTCAATTATATCCTTACCAATCAAAGTATTTATATTAGATTATACATCTTCAAAATAATTTGAGTCAAACAAATATGTAAGGTCAGATTGTATAGCTTGAATTTTATTAAAGGATTGTCTTCCCTTACATAATTTTATTTTACTATTTTCAAAGTCAAAAATTCGTCTATAGGGGTTTATTATTTTCTATAATATCTATTTTTTTCAGTAACAACCATATCCATTGGAAGGTCATAGGAGTCCCTAGGAATATCCTCTACTATTTGACTTTCATAACAAATTCCCACAGCCTCTATGTCTTTTTGCCTTTTAGCTAGAAACCTATCGTAATATCCGGCCCCAAACCCAAGTCTATTACAACTTTTATCGAAGCCCACCCCAGGTACTACTATTACATCTATAGTCTCCATATCTACAGGTACCATTAAATCCTTCTTAGGTTCCCATAGACCTAGTTTGTTTTTCTCTAGCCCCTTCCTTTCAGGGTCCAATTTGCATGGAATGATTTCCTTACTTTCTACTACGCAATATGGTATTATAACTTCTTTACCCTGGTCAAAGCACCATTTAATAATTGCCTCGGTATCCACCTCGTTTTTAAAGCTTAAATAGACCATAACTACTTTACCCTTTAGGAGGGATGGCGTTTGGATTAAATTTTCCGTAATCCTTTTACTTAATCCTCCAACTTCCTCTTTACTCATTTCCTGCCTCTGTTTGAGCAAATATTTTCTTAAATTTATTTTCTCTTCCATATTATATCACCCTTAATTATTATTACACAGAGATATTCTGCTGCTATTCCTATTTTACAATATTTTTTAAGGCTTAGTATACAATTTTTTCACAAAATGGAATGAATTCATATTATAGATAAGTAATATTTAAAGCTAAAAAACCTTGAAAGAGTCAAGGTTTTTTAGCTTATTACAGATTTAAATTAACCCATTGTGCTAGTCCTTATAGCTAGGAGTTTTGATATTTTCTCTTCGTTCATGTAGTAAAATATCAAAACTCCCTCACACTTTGTAAAACTCAGGCACATAGTTTACTAATTAAGCCTTCTTCAGCTTGATTCAAACATAATTAAGACCCATAAAAAGAATATCAGATTCTAACTCCTTAAGGCCTCCATTAATGCCCTTGCCTTATAGAGGGTTTCTTCATATTCCATCTCTGGATCGGAATCCCAAACTATTCCTCCCCCTACTTGAAAATAGGCTTTATTGTCTTTACATAATATGGTCCTAATGACTATATTGAGGTCAGTATCTCCATTAAATCCTATATAGCCTACTGAACCAGTATAAATATTCCTCTGAGTCGGCTCCAATTCATCTATGATTTCCATTGCCCTTATTTTAGGAGCTCCAGTAATAGAACCTCCTGGAAAGGTAGAAGTGATAACGTCTACTATATCACATTCAGCCTTCATTTCTCCTATAACCGTTGAAACGAGATGATAGACCGTAGAATATTCCTCAAGGTGAAAAAGCTCCGTTACTTTTACACTTCCCGTCCTGGATACCCTGCCTAAATCATTTCTCTCAAGGTCAACAATCATAAGAAGCTCTGCCTTATCCTTTTCACTTGACAAAAGCTCTTCTCTGTTTTTCATATCCTCCTCTAAGGTTTTGCCCCTAGGCCTTGTTCCCTTAATAGGCCTCGTTTCAATGACCCTATCATTGACCTTTATGAATCTTTCTGGAGAACTGCTTACAATATGCCCTTCGCCAAAGTCTATAAAGCTTGCAAAGGGAGCGGGATTAATAGTTCTTAGCTTTCCATAAAGCTCATAGGGACTTGTACTGAGTTCACATTCAAACCTCTGGGTAAGATTTGCTTGATATATATCCCCGGATTTTATATAGTCTTTTAACTTTTCAAGGGTTTCTATATATTGAGTTTTAATAAAATTAGATTTGAACTTTAAACTATTCTCTTGATAGTTAAGATTTATGTTAATTCTTTTATCTTCTCCACTTTTAATTTTTTCAATTAGGAAATCAAGGATTTTTCTTGGTTCATCCTTTATCCCAATGGAAACAACAAAAACCTTTTCTTTTCTATGGTCGATTACTATAATTCCATCATAAAATCCTAAAAAACAGTCGGGTATATTTACATCGTCCACGGCAGTTCTCGGTAATTTTTCTACATGATGACATAAATCATAACCAAAATATCCTACCGCTCCGCCTACAAAGGGAAGTTCGTATTTATATTCCATATGATACTTAGATAGTAATTCCTTCAGCTTTATAAAGGGATTTCCTTTAAAGCCCTTTTTTTGTCCATTTTCTATGATATCGATATCTTGATTTTTTGATTTAAAGACTATAAAGGGGTCAAATCCAATAAATGAATACTTCCCTAGCTTTCCATGGTCCATGCCGCTATCTAAAAAAAAGCTGTGGGGATAATCCTTAAATAAGGAGTAAATCTCAAAGCTATTGAGCTGTGTCTTAATTTCTTCGATTAATACTCTATTATCCATTTAATCACCTGCTTATCTTAAACTTCTTCCCTTGTATTAAGAAATTTTCTAAAAGCTTCATTCCCATCTCTGTAAGTATTGCCTCAGGATGAAATTGAACTCCCTCAATTAAATAATCCCTGTGTTTTATACCCATTATTTCCCCATCTATGGTCTGGGCAGTTATATCAAAACACTTCGGTAAAGTTTCCCTCTTTAAAACCAATGAATGATACCTTGTAACCCTAAGGGGATTTTTCAGACCCTTGAATACTCCCTCATTAGTATGCTCTATGGGATGGACTTTGCCATGAACTGGCTGCACAGCCTTTATAACATCACCACCAAAGACTTGTCCAATGGCTTGATGCCCTAAACATATTCCAAGGATTGGCAGCTTTCCCTTAAAGGTTTTTACAACATCAATACATATTCCGGCTTCTTTAGGTGTACAGGGGCCAGGAGATAATACTATCATATCGGGATTTAGTCCTTCAATCTCATCTAGGCTTATTTCATCGTTTCTAAAGACCAAAACCTCCTCCTTTAAGCATTCCAGATATTGAACCAGGTTATAGGTAAAGGAATCGTAGTTATCTATCATCAATATCAAAGTAACCTCTCCTTTTTGAAATTTCTTTCATGTTCGATTATACATTCGAAAAACATATTAAGTCAAATTAAAGATTTCATATATTATAATTTTTTGAAATACTATATTTGCTTTTTTTATAATATGGCTTTAAAACTATATCTTAACCAATCTTCTCCATGTTTAATAAAGTTAATTTAAATAATAATAGGAGCAGGAGATTTTAACATTAGGAAAGAATAACAATTTATCTAGATAAAAAAGAATTCATTGGTGAATTATAGCTGTTTTTCCAATTTATTCTGATGGTTAATTTATTAATTTAGGAGGCAAAGATGAAAATAGGATATACTTTAGATGAAAAGATTTTTAAAACTATATCTCCCACAGAACTATTATCTAAAACAAAAAAAATGGGGATTTCAAGTATAGAGGTTAGTCCCGATGAAAAAATATTATGCCTTAAAAAGTATTTTGAAATTGCAAAGCTTTCCAAGGAACTAGATATAGAAATTAACTATCATGTTCCCTATTTTGCCGATAGATTTCTATATGAAATAATGAGTTTTAAGGAATATAGAAGGGATGTTAAGCTTAAATATGAAGGTTTACTCTCTATTATTTCTGATATTCAAAATATAACTTGCAAACCATCTATATTAATTATACATGGGGCAAGCTTTACTGGTGAAAATAAGGAAGAAGCTCTCTATAATACCCTTAAGTTTCTCGATTGGCTTTTAAATTTCTTAGATAGAAATAATATTAAACTTAAACTAGCCCTTGAAACTTTAAATAAAAATGAAAGTGTGATAGGAAATTCTAGGGAAGATATATTATATATTTTAAATCAATTTACTGGATCAAAACTAGGTGTTTGCCTAGATATTTGCCATGATGCTTCAAATTATTACCCGGGAAAAGTGTCAATTGATGATGATTTTTATAATAGTATAATCTACTGTCATATTCATGGAATAGACATAAAAGAGTCTATATCCCACATTGCCCTTAAAAACAGTGATATAGACTTTAAACAACAAATTAATTTCTTAGTTGATAAAAATTTTAAGGGTATCCTAAATTTAGAGCTTCTAGTAAGTTTTTGTGGAGATAGTTATTTAAAGGATTTATATGATGATATAGATTATCTTAAGACAATGATATTTACATAATATAGATGAGTGATTGAGAAAGTTAACTTACTACAGCAGCCACAGAGAATCCTTTAGGCTCATGCTATAAATCTGTTTATAGATAGGTAATAGAAGGTAAAACAGATTCATAAAAATCGCTCTAAAGGAAACCTCAGTGCCTGCTTTATACTCTGATATTATATAAAATAAATTAAATAATCCCTTTCTTTAACTATTACTGCTCAGATTCAACTATCATCATCTTCCTTTTTATCCTCTTTTAATAGGATAACTCATCTATTTCTCCCTTACTCTCACCTTTTATCTCTACTACAATTTTATGGGGCAAACAAACAAGGATTTCCCCCGGTTCACTTATGGAGCCATCTTTAACGCAGACTTTGTCTGGACAATCTGCTTCTATTATCCGCACCATACCATTTTCAACCCTAATAACATTAAAGCCATGTTCAGTTTTAACAGTAAATCCCTCAGTATTAGCGGTATTATCAATTGATATTGTCTTTATAAGCTCTCCATCTAAATAAACTTCTGCATATTTTTCCCCATAGTTCCCTTGAGAGGACATTTTCAATATCCCCAAAGAAGCTGCTGAAATTACAAGAACTAAAATAACAATAATAATATCTAATCGCTTCATAGTCTTTCCTCTTTCTCAATTAAATTAATTCTAAAGACAGCCCCAAGGCTCTCATGGTTATAAGCACAAATAGTACCACCATGTCCCTTTACTATTGCCTCAGTTATAGCTAGTCCTATGCCGCTTCCTCCTTCATTTCCCTTATAAAATCTCTCGAATATTCTTTTATCTTCACCGCTCTTAAAACCTTGGCCATCATCGATTATTTCTATTATGATGTCCTCACCTTCATTCTTTACTAAAACTAATATACTCTTTTTAGCATATCTGATAGCATTTCCAATAAGGTTTATGAAAACCCTTTTCATTTTTTCTACATCGTAGGCTCCAAGTCTATTCTCCTCGAATTCAAACTTTATTTCTATGCCCCTGTCCATAGCTAAAGAATTCACACTTTTAATAGAGCTCTCTACAATCTCATTTATATATACTTTCTGAAATTGAAAAACTTCCTCCACATTTTCAAGCTGTGTTAAGTATATAATTTGCTCTACTAATCTTTTGAGCCTTTGACTTTCATCGATAATGATATCCAAACTTTCGTAAAGCTCCTCCCCTTCTATTACTCCATCCTTTATTCCCTCTGCGTAACCCTGTATAGACATAAGGGGAGTTTTAAGCTCATGGGAGGCATTTTGCAAGAATCTTATCTGCCTCTTATCATAGCTCTTTAGTTTATCTGCCATTATATTAAAGCTATTGGCTAGCTCTTCTATTTCATCATTAGTCTTTAGATTTATTTCATTAAATTCCTTTATAGAAAAATTATTTATTTTATCCCTAAGCTTCATTATGGGTTTAACTAAGCTTCTTTCTAAAAAAAGGCTGACAATTAATGCAAGGGCAGCGGCAACTAAAAAGCTGATTAAAAGCATTCTCAGTCCAATTCTATTTAAGCCTTTTAATTCCTTTACCCTTGTTAATAAAACTACTTCCCCCATCCTTTTATCATTTTCATTGATGGGTACCTTAACAACAACGTATCCCTTTTTCTGTAACTTTTCCGAATTTTGAATCATGGATAAAATTTTCTTATCATCTTTATAAAAGTTTGTATTAATAACTCTTCCTTCACCATCTAAAATAGCAATCTTAGCGTCTATATGATGCCCCCAGATTCGCAGGGTTCTACTATTTAACAATAGCTCTTGTATTTTTTCTCTTTGCAGGTAAATTCTTGATAGTCTGCGGGCAAGCTTTTTACTCTCTAAACTCAACTCTTTCTTTGTCTCACTTAAAAGATAATTAGTCAAAACAACCTTAAAGGTTATACCAACTACTAAGAAGGCTATAATTAGAACCAACATGTAGCTTAAAATGAGTTTTTTTCCTATTTTCCCTCTCTTATTCACTGATTTTATAGCCATACCCCCATACTGTACTTATTTCTAGCTTAGAATCAATTTTTCTGAGTTTCTTCCTTATTCTTTTGATGAGATCATCTATAACCCTTAAATCTCCTAAATAATCATAGCCCCATATTTTTTCAATCAATTGTTCCCTTGTAAAGGGCATATTTTTATTCCTAAATAGAAACTCCATAAGTTCATACTCCTTGGTTGTTAACTTTAATTCCTCACCATTTTTCTCCACAAATCTTCTTCCAATATCCATATTTAAATCCTTAATGCTTATTATATCACTAGTGTTCCCGTTCTTTTCCAGCCTTCTAAAAATATTTTTTATTCTCACTACCAACTCCCTTGGACTAAAGGGTTTGGAAAGATAATCATCCCCACCTATTTCCAAGCCTAATATCCTATCAAATTCCTCATCCCTAGCAGAAATAAATATTATGGGAATATCACTGTTTTTTCTTATTTCTTTACAGAGTTCTATTCCATCTATCCCTGGCATCATAATATCTAGAACTATTAAGTCAGGGCAGAGTTCCTTTATTTTACCTATTAAATTCATTCCATTTTCTAAAAGAGTTACATTGTATCCTTCCTTCTCAAGATATTTCTTAACAAGCTCTCTTATATTCTTTTCGTCATCTACAACAAAAATATATTTCATTAATTTTCCACCTCTTTATTCTATAGTCATGCTGCCTTAGAGCTTAAAATAAATTTTACTGAAATAATGAGTTCTTCTACATTCTTTGGGTAAAATTTATTAATCCTTAAAGCAGCACTACTATAAGAGCTTAAAATATATATCCATTAGTTAAGTTTATCTGGAATATATCCTTTAAATTGAGCTTTGTATAGCTCAGAATAGATTCCCCCTGATTGCAAAAGTTTTTCATGACTTCCCCTTTCCTCTATACCCTCGTCGGTGAGCACAATAATTTCATCGGCATTTTTTATAGTTGATAGCCTATGGGCTATAATAATTGTAGTTCTGTCCTTTGTAAGGTCTTCAATAGACTTCTGTATAGCAAGCTCAGTGGCATTGTCTAATGATGAAGTAGCTTCATCAAGTATTAAAACAGGTGGATTCTTTAAAAAGACCCTGGCTATGGCCACTCTTTGTTTTTGTCCCCCTGAAAGCTTTACTCCACGTTCCCCAACTATGGTATCATAGCCGTCCTTTAAGCCTATAATAAAATCATGAATGTTTGCCCTTTTAGCAGCTTCAATGATTGATTCTTCCTTAGCATCTGGATTACCATACAATATATTCTCCCTAATTGTACCCCAGAAAATAAAAACATCCTGCTGAACAAAACCAATATTTTTCCTTAAAGAATGCAATTTTATATCTTTAATATTTATATGGTCAATCTTAATACTGCCCTTTACAACCTCATAAAATCTAGGTATTAAGTTAGATATGGTTGTCTTACCTACCCCCGAAGGGCCTACTAATGCAACGGTCCTACCTGAATCAATCTTTAGATGGAAGTCCTTTAATACCCATTCATCCTTGTCACTATACCTAAAATTTACACTTTCAAATACAATTTCTCCCCTTGGATAATTTAACTCTACAGCATTTTCACTGTCGATTATATCAGGGCTTATATCCATAATCTCAACAAACCTTTCAAAGCCTGATATACCAGACTGAAACTGCTGGGTAAACTGAATAAGCCTTCTAATGGGTCGTATCATAAAAGCCATGTATAGGAGATAAGTAACTAACTCTCCCATAGTTATGAGATTATGGTATTTAAATATTCCACCCACAGAAATAACTACAACATTGAGGATATCGGCTAAAAAATGGGTTCCCGATGAAAATAAGCCCATAGCCTTATATGCCACTCCCCAGGACTCCCTGTAGGCTATATTGTTAGATTGAAACTTATCCATTTCATATTCTTCATTTGCAAAGGATTTAGAAAGTCTTATACCTGAGATACTATTTTCCAGTTGTGCATTAATATCAGCATGCTTTCTCCTTACATTCCTAAAGGCAATTGCCATAGCCCTTCTTTTATTAATGGTAAATAGTATTAATAATATAACAAATAAAAACACTATTAAAGTCAGTCCTACGTTCCTTCTAAATAAAATAATAAAGCTACCCACTATCATAATTGAAGCTATAAATATGTCCTCCGGCCCATGGTGGGCAGTTTCAGCAATCTCCCTTAAATCTCCCACAAGTCTGTACATTATCTGTCCAGTTTTATTATCATCGAAATATTTAAAGGGTAGAGTCTGAATATGTTTAAATAAATCTCTTCGCATATCATATTCTATTCTAGTTCCCATAACATGACCCCAGT
The DNA here is from genome assembly GCA_022361035.1 of Clostridia bacterium. Lineage (GTDB taxonomy): Bacteria > Bacillota > Clostridia > Peptostreptococcales > Caminicellaceae > JAKSBP01. Next base: position 10,993 of record JAKSBP010000189.1, on the reverse strand, counting down.
ATTGCATTACAAACTGACATAACATTCTAATAATGTACATGACTACAATCAATATGGTAAAGTTAACCATCAACTCAATTTTTCCATTGGGTATAAAGTCATCTATAAACATTCCTGAAAATATTGGAAAAATCAAATCTAAGGCTGCAACTATTATGGCACAGGCCATATCTAAAGTAAACAGTTTTAAATGGGGTTTATAATAGGATGCAAATTTCTTAATCATCAATATCCTCCTAAAATTTTTATCCTAACTATTATTGTATCATAATTTTTAAGCGAAAAAATTGCAGAATTACCATATTTATTATGTAATTCTGCAAATTTTAAAATATTAAGCTACTTTAATTAAGGGCTGCTTAAACTATATAATTACCTATGGATTTCCCCTATAAGTACAGAATATATAGCAGCGAGATAAATATAAATCTTCTCTCTAAAAATCCAATTTTTAAAGATTCCTTTAAGAGTATTTAGATATGTTTTTCTATAGTAGAGGCTTTTACTTATACAGAGTAAATACATCTTCTACTGCAATTTTAGCTATATCGGGATGGAATTGTTTCCCTGATCCATTTCTTATTACTTCAATGGCCTTCTCCTTAGACATAGCTTTACGATAAGAGCGTTCAGATGTCATGGCATCATATGCATCTGCCAGTTGAATTATATGGGCCTCGATAGGTATTTCCTTACCCTTTAACCCAAGGGGATAACCTGAACCATCATAATGTTCGTGATGGGCATAGGCTAATTCAACAATTTTTGAAAAACCATCAATATTCTCAAGTATCTTTTTAGAATATTCAGGATGGAGTTTAATAGTCTCATACTCATCCTTCGTTAAAGGGCCAGGCTTGTGTAATATTTCTATGGGAATACCTATTTTCCCAATATCATGTAACAATGAAGCAATTTTGATATTTTCAATTTGTTCCATTGAAAGATTCATTTTTTGAGCAATTAGGCAGCTATACTCTTGGACCCGTTGACCGTGACCCTCTGTATATATATCCTTTATTTCAATAGCCGATGCTAAGGCAGTAACCGTATCCTTATAGAATTTTGTCTTTTTTTCTTGATAAATCCTCTGGGAATAAAAATGGGAGATTAATTGAGCATAGTGCTTTAGAATCTTTTTAGATGTCCTTTTAAATCCTATTTTATTGAAGTTTTCAAGACAAATCATACCTACATTATTACCATCAACCTGTATAGGTGCATACAGGGATGTGAAGCCTGAATATGTACCCAGCTCTTTGAAGGCTTCAATTATTTCCTTTGAGAATTTACTGCTGTCCCGTTCTGGGATATAGGTTTCATAGGCCTCTATATTGGGATTATCGGCATATTCAAAACCTATAAAGGCCACATCCTTTTTAAATGACAATTTCATCAGCGTTTCAAAATCATATCCTTTAGACAAAATTGGGACATACTTATCTCCATCAAACTCAAAAAAAGACCCCTTTTCTGCCTCAGTAATTAGTTCAAAGGCAGAATCAAACACTTTTTTCAGATAATCTTTTTTACTTAATTTATGCATGTTTTCAAAGGTTTCAACAATCAGCCTAATCTTATTATATATTATTTCCTCTTGCTCACCTGTTAAATAATGCTCTCTTTGATTTAGCTTTAATAATTGAGGAGGCCCTTTTTTCTCTATAAAATTTGACTCACTTTTTAATTTAGAAATAATCAGTAGATTCATAAAAATAAAACTAAGGATAAAAAGAAAATGGATTTTTTTATCAAAAACCTCTGAAATAGTCGTAATGCATATCAAAAATACTATCATTAATAGGGTTTGTATAAGCAGCATCCTCTTTAAGCTCTTCATAATTATCTCCCAAGTGAATTAATTTTATAGATACAGCTTTACTATCTCCTAATTTCTTATACCCTTAAGGACATTTTATGTAAAGTTTTCTGTATCTATTTTATATTGTAACTAAAGAAATTTATAATACAAGCCTTTTTACTAAAATACACAAAAAATAAGAAAAAACAGGGTTATCCTGTTTAAAACAATTTCCTTAAAATTTGATTAGGATACTCTAGTTCACCTAAAAGGAAGAAGGAAAATTTTTAAAAGTTATAGATTAAATATTTCAAAAAGTTTATAAATTGGACATCTATAACGCCACGACCCATGAGCTTAACTTATATCTATTAAAATACCCATGTCTCTATAAGTTTTCCTTGGGTATAAATTAATAGATTTACTCAATCTCTATATCTATTCTTTTAAAAACATAATGTTATAATAATATTAACCCATTTAGTCATTTAAGTAATCCACAGAATCTATATATAATTATATATAAATAAACCGAAAGGAAAATGTATAATGTATTTACCTATGTCTTCATTATACAAGGTGACCTATGAAACTGAGAATGATTTATGAAAAGTTTAAATCCAGGATATCTAACCCTGAAGGAATATATAAATCATATGGAATACTAATCCCCCTAGTATCCATAGAGGATGAAATTCACTTATTATTTGAAGTTCGTTCAGAGAACTTAAAGACTCAACCTGGAGAAATCTGCTTTCCAGGAGGAAGAATTGAAAATAATGAGTCTCCAATGGAATCTGCCATTAGAGAGACATGTGAGGAACTAAATATAGAGGAATCAAATATAGAGATAATAGGACAGACCGATTACATTGTAACTCCCTTTAATCTTCTATTATATCCCTTTGTTGGGTTAATAAATAATATTAAGCTTAAAGATATAGACTTTAATCGCGATGAAGTGGAATCAATCTTCACCGTTCCATTAAATTTTTTTATCAATAGGAATCCTGAAGCTCATCATATAAGAACTACATTGGAAACCTCAGATAAATTTCCATTTAGTAAAATCCAAAATGGAAAGGTTTATAATTTTAGAACTGGAAGGTATCCTATCTATTTTTACGAATATAATAAATATGTTATTTGGGGAATAACTGCCAGAATAGTAAATAATTTAGTTCATATATTAGGTGAAGATAATAAATAGGCTTTAAAATCCTTTTAAAAGATTCAGCTTAGGGGAATAGGGGGGATATCTTCCCTACAAAAAGTTTTTACAATCCTTTAGATCTGAGAACGAGTTCTTCTATAATCCTTAGCCACTATATTATTTATGATACTAACCACATCCTTTGCACTATGGTTAATAAAAAAATGATTTCCCTCAACCTCAAATATTCTACAGCCTTTATTTGCATAGCTATTCCACTGGGCAGCTTCACTATACTGAATATTTTCTTGCACACCATAAAAAACTATGGTTTCAACATCTAAGGGTGGTCTTTTAGTATATTTATAATTTTCTATTACTTTAAAATCCTTTCTTAGTATTGGTAAAAATAAGTCCAACAACTCTTCGTTTTCAAATATTTCCCTAGGGGTTCCTCCAATATCTATTAATTCTTTTTTAAATTCATGGTCTGACAATGTATGTACTATTTTTTTATACCTCTCTATATGGGGAGGTTTTTTACCGGATATAAATAGATACTGGGGATTAGGGAGATTGCTGTTATTAATTCTATGGGCTATTTCATAAGCAATTATACTTCCCATACTGTGACCAAATAATCCATAGGGCCCATTAATCCTTTCCTTTATTATTTCATATAGGTCATCAACTGCATCTTCCATTTTGTCATATAAATGCTCGTCTAATCTTTTTCCCCTACCTGCAAGCTCTACAGGAACTATATCAATGTAGGAGTTGGTATATATTTTCCATTTATTATATACAATAGATGAGCCTCCTGCATAGGGAAAACAAAATAAAGTAATTTTATCCACGACAATTACCTCCTAAAGAATCTATTGAATACGGAGTAAACTCATTTAGCTCCATGATGTTTACACCTATTGGCAGATTATTATTTCTAGCACATACAGACAGTTTATAATCTGGTGCAACATTATATTGTTTAAAGTAACAGTTTTTATCATTACCCTTTATACTAATAACATCACCTCTTTTTTTGATAGAAAAAGAATCTAACGCTATAGACAGACCTTTGCCCTGAGCCTTAATATAACTCTCCTTTAAAGACCATAGGTCAAAGAAGTAATCTATCCTATATTTTTCATCTAGCTCTATCAAGTCCCTATACTCTTCCTCTGAAAAAAAACGATTGGCTATATCTAAATCAATATGGTTTATCTTCTCTACATCAATACCTACAGGACTGCTGTCTATTGCACATACAACCCATTCCCCAGAGTGAGAAATATTGAAATGAAAATCTTTAAAGCCTTCAAGGTGAGGCTTACCAAATCGATTGGCTGAAAAGTATATTTCTTCATTTTTAAGACCATACCTATTACTAATTATCGCTCTAGTTAATATCTTCCCAATTAAGCCCCTTTGGGCATCCTCCCATTTTAGATACCTATTTATCTTATTTTGTTCTTCATCAGAGAGGAAATTAAGTAGAACATTAAAATAAAAGGAATCTATTTTATAATTACTCTTAACCCCATATACCTCCATATTATCCCTCTTTCTTTTTATATATGGATATTGATTTCATAAATGTCATATAGCTAACTATTAACTATTATTACATTTTTTTGTTAAATCTTCAAAGGTTTTATAAAATTTATTTAAGAATTTTAGTATATTATCTAAAAAAATCTATATTATTTTAGAATACAAATGTTCTTTAACTATTAACTGCTTGTATCCTAAAATAATATAGATTTTTGTCTTCTATTGACAACTGATTTCTAACTTAAAATTTTCAATCCTGGATCTATAAATAATAAATTTCAAAGAAAAAATGTAGAACAAGTCATTATTTTCTTTGAAATTTATTAATCTAGAATTAAATCCTTTATATTTTAATTTATTAAGTAGGTTTTAATAAATAACCTTTATTCTACAACTTCCTTATTTATCTCAATTAATTCTACACCATTGTCAACTGCTAATATCTCTAATTCTTCTAATATATATCCCTTAAAATACCTTACCTTTATCTTAAAATCATCTATTTTGTAGAGTTCATAATTATCCACAATATTAGTATTTAAAAATTCCTCATTAAAGATTTTTCTTAAAAGATTGATTGTGAAAATGTCGAAATTACTTTTTTCTATAAGGGTATTGGAAATAATCTTTTTTATCCTTAAGTTTATAGATTCTACATTTTTAAGATAAAAATTCAGCTTAAAACTTTCAACTATAAAGCCGATAAAAACAGTTAGTATAAAAGAATATATTATTGCTATCAACATAACTATCACCATCCTTTAAGTATTAAGTATAAGTTTAAATATAGAATTTTAGGGGATATATAATAATATATAAGTTTTAATGTAACCCATATATTATTATATTAATACCATTTTTTCCTAGATTTAATCATTTATATATGTCATTCTTTAAAAAAATCTTATTTTTTAAAAAATACTCCACATTACTCAATTTTTATGTGTTTTTTAATTACTTTGTTACAATTAATAAAGGTATTAAAGGTTATATTACCTGTAAAGGAGGTATTCATGAAAACTATTGGTGCTTTTTTAGATATTGATGGGACCTTATATAGAAACTCCCTTATGATTGAACATTTTAAAAAGCTTTTAAAATATGAAGTCATTGACCCTGCTCTATGGCATAATCACGTCAAACAAACTTATTATGATTGGCAGAAAAGACGGGGAAACTATGATGCTTACTTATTAGAACTTGCACAGGTATATATCGATTGCCTAAAGGGCCTAAATAAAAATCATCTGGAATTTATAGATAATCAGGTTATAGACTTAAAAGGAGATAAGGTATATAAATACACACGAGCTAGAATAGCTTGGCACAAATCCCAAAGACATAAAGTATTTTTTATATCCGGCAGCCCTGAATATTTAGTAAAAAAGATGGCAAAAAAATACGATATCACAGATTATCGTGGAACCCAATATATCTTAGATAAAGATAATAATTTTACTGGCGAAATAATTCAAATGTGGGATTCACAAAGTAAGCACCAGGCCATCATGGAGTTTATTAGAAAATATAACATCGACTTAAGTAAAAGTTATTCCTATGGTGATACAACTGGAGATTATTCTATGTTAAAAATGATAGGCCACCCTATAGCAATTAACCCTACAAAGGAATTATTGGAAAAAATTAAGGATGATGAAGAACTGTTTGAAAAAATCACAATTATTGTAGAAAGAAAGGATGTCATATATAAGCTAGATGGTAACGTAGAAATTTTATAGCATATAGAAAATTATAAAACTTTTTATAGAATACAATTGGATGCTAAAATCCATAATAATTATATAGAAATCTTAGTAAAATACTCTGACAAAGATTAAAGCTTAAATAGGCAGCCCTTTCCTAGAAATAGGGAATTTAAAAATGTATAAGTACTTTGAATTTTACTTTTAATATATTTTAAGAATTAGATGCTAAAACACTATTAGCTAATTTATAGGAGGTTTACCATGACTAGAAAGAATAGAAAAGGTGTGGTAGGTAAAAAAAATCCTACCCTGGATAACAGAGAACCTGTAGGAGTAGGATTAAGCTTTACTGATGAACATGTAAGTCTTAGTAAGGATATTGAAAGAAAAATAAAGGAAAAAACAACAAAAAAATAGCACCTTACGGTGCAATCCCTATAGTATTTTAAAGAAAGATTGGTAACGTTTTCTATTATTTAATATTCTACACAAAAAAATTTTTTCCTTCTAAAAATTTTGAAAAATTAAATTTTTATTTGGGATTTAATAAATAAGATTTTACCTAGAGAAATCTATAAGCTATGAAATCATCTATGGTTTTAAAACGTTTATAATTTTTTATGGGCTATATAAAGTTACTTATTACGAAATATTAAAATCCTTTAATTTCTATATCCTTAATAACTATGATTGGTTAACTGGATAGGTTAAATTTAATTTTTCATGAATTCGATACTTAAGATATACATTTCTATACAATAAAACTTTATAAAATATAGTATTCAATCTGTAGATTTTTTCTATTATCCCCTATCATTTCTAACATATTAAAAGAATAAAGTGAAAAACTAATAGTATAAATATATATTTTATGAATATGGAGCTGATATAGTAAAACTTAATATATATATGCAAACACTAAGGGTTTTGGAAGTTTTAGATATGTATAAATCAATTGTTTTATCTAAACCTCTATATAGATGTGTGACTAACAAACTTAATAAACGAAAGCAGGCTCTGAGGTTTCCTTTTGAGCGATTTTTATAAATCTGTTTTACCTTCTTATTATCTATTTAAAAACAGATTTATAGCATGAGCCTAAAGGATTCTCAGTGGCTGCTGAAGTAAGTTAATATTCTCAATCACTCATCTATAAATAACCTTTAGCTTAGGATTAATATTTACTAAATGGTCAAATTTCAAATTATTTATTTTATATATTATAAAATATTAGGAATGGGGGATTAAAAATGAAATCTATCAGAGTATTTATACCATTAATTCTATCCATAGCTTTAACACTACCTATGGTTCCAATAAAGTCCTTTAATCATAGCTCCGATAAAAATTTAGTCTTAGAAAATAGAATCCATGATAAGTTTTTTCATAAAATATCCTATTCCTGTGAATAGGATATTTAATCTACAAAACATTCTAAAATATGTTTACTCTATCTGTAAAAGGTGAATCTTTAAAATCGATAAAAGGACTTTAATTTCTCTATTTTCTATCTTTCTTCTCCATGAATCTCTACATCTGTCCTTTCAACAATTCTATTATCTTCATCGACAAAAACTATTCTAGGTTGCATTTTACTTGCTTCTTCTTCAGTTATCCAGCAATAGGCAATTATGATAACATTATCTCCCGGTTGAACCAATCTTGCGGCTGCACCATTTAAACATATGACTCCACTATGGGCAGGCCCTTCTATAACATAGGTTTCAAGTCTAGCTCCATTATTATTATTTACTATTTGTACCCGTTCCCCAGGAAGAATACCGGCAGCGTCCATTAAAATCTTATCTATAGTTACACTACCTACGTAATTTAAATTTGCTTCTGTAACCCTTGCTCTATGAATTTTACTTTTAAACATGTTAAGCAGCATTTTTATACCTCCAGCCTAAGATTATCTATAAGTCTTGTTTTTCCAATTTTCACTGCTAAAGCTATCAGAACATCACCCTTGACTCTCTCTATAGATTCTAAGGTCTCACCGTGGACAACTTCCACATAATCAATCTCACATAGGGGTTCACTTTCTATGGTCTCAATTATAAAATAACTTATTTTCAATGGGTTTATTTCACCCTCTTCTATCCTTTCTTTAGCTTCAAATAGTGCCTTAGAAAGTATAGTTCCCGCCCTTCTTTCCTCTTCATTTAAATAAGTATTCCTTGAGCTCATAGCAAGTCCATCTCCTTCTCTAACAATAGGACACGGTACTATTTCAACATCCAGATGCAAATCCTTGACCATCCTCTTAATAACAGCAACCTGCTGAGCATCTTTTTGGCCGAAGTATGCCCTATTGGGCATTACGATATTAAATAACTTAGTTACTACAGTTGCAACTCCTTTGAAATGACCTGACCTTGAAGCCCCACAAAGCTTTTTTGTAATATCACCTTCTATTTCTACGTAGGTACTGCACCCTAGGGGATACATCTCCTCAATAGAAGGGGAAAATACTATATCTGCTCCCATAGACTGGGCTAAACTGCTATCCTTTTTCAAATCCCTAGGATAGCTCTCAAAGTCTTCACCGGGTCCAAACTGGGTAGGATTCACAAAAATACTGACTATAACCAAATCATTTTCTTCCTTAGCTTTTTTAATAAGGGAAAGATGACCTCCATGTAGGTATCCCATAGTAGGAACAAAACCTACTGATTTATTATTCCTTCTAGCTTCTTTAATCTCTTCTCTTATATCACCAATAGCTTCTAATATCTTCATCTTCTTCCTCCTATCTGGAATATCTCCTGGGTAATCATTTACTAGTAAAGTTTTTCAAGGACTTTATCATCTATATTGAAGCTATGTTCTTTGGCGGGAAACTGACCTTCCCTTATTTCCTTTATATACGTACTTGTGGATTCTTTGATAGTATCACATAAATTTGAATATTGCTTAACAAACTTTGGGACAAAATCAGTATACATGCCCAACATATCTTGGGAAACTAAAATCTGTCCATCACAATACCTCCCTGCACCGATTCCTATGGTTGGTATTTGAAGTTTTTCACTAATTAACTTTGCTAGTCTTTCAGGCACACACTCTAAAACTATGGCAAAAACTCCTGCCTCCTGAAGTAATAGTGAATCTTCAATGATTTTTTTAGCCTGTTCTTCCTGCCTTCCCTGTACCTTAAATCCCCCAAAAACATTTACGGATTGAGGGGTTAGTCCAAGATGACCCATAACAGGTATTTGTGCATTTATAACGGCCCTTACCTTATCAATCACCTCTCTACCGCCCTCTAGCTTAACTCCGTGGACTCCCCCCTCTTGAATAAACCTACCAGCATTTCTAACACTGTCTTGAATATCCACATGATAGGACATAAAGGGCATGTCACCTATAACCATAGCTCTCTTAACACCTCTAGAAACTGCCTTACAGTGATGTATCATATCATCTACAGTAACCTTTAGCGTATTTTCATGACCAAGAACAACCATTGCAAGGGAATCTCCCACCAGTAAACTGTCTACCCCAGCTTCATCCAAAAGCTTTGCCGTTGAATAATCGTAAGCAGTAAGCATGGAGATTTTTTCACCATCATTTTTGGCCTTTAAAAACGAACTTACAGTAAATTTTCCATTTCCCATAACATACATCTCTCCCTTTATTTTATAAATCCCTCTACTTCGCTAAAAATCCCTCTCTTTGATTAAATAAAATCACTCAGGCAAGGAAATTTTTTCACCTATTTTTATTCTGTCACCTAGAATTTCTTCCATCTTTTCTGCTTTATTCCTATCATTTAATTTCCCACTTTTGGCTAAATCCAAGGTCATACTGCCCATCAATTTATAAAAATCTAATTCCTTTAAAAAAATATCTCCAATAGCCTCTATATGACCCTCTATGGTCTTTACATCCCCCCTAGCGATTGGACCCGTTAAGGCCTCTTTGGTACCTAGGCTAGCAATATTTTTCAAGCTGCCTTCAATTAATGGATATAATGCCTTAAATCCATCATGATTATTTATTCCAATAGCTTCAAATAGAGATAATCCATAGTCCATCAGAGTCACAAGATAGTTTGATACAACACAGGCTGCCGCATGATAAATACTCTTTTGATCTGAGCTTATGTTGAAGTATTTGTTGCCCGTAGATTCTAAAATTTCCTGTAAAACATGGATTTTCTCACAATCACCTTCAATACTAAATACGGTATGATGTAAGTCTTCCACAGCCTTTCCTATATCTGCAAAGGCCTGGAGAGGATGAAGGGAATATATAAAACATCCCCTTTCCTTCGCACCTTCTAAAATTCTAGAGGAAGATGCTCCACTCATATGGACCAGGATTTGACCCTGGGTCAATAAATCCCCATTAATCAGCATTTTACAAACCCTAGATATTTCATCATCATTGGTTGTTATGAAGATAATATCTGAATGTTGAGTTAAATCATTAATATTGCAATAAGCATTACTGCCAGTAAAATCTGCCGCCCTTTCAGCGGATTTTTTGCTCCTACTATAGTATCCCTTTACAGAAAAATGATTATTTGACAGGTATTTTCCAAAGGCTGTCCCAACCTTACCTGCTCCAATAAATCCAATATTCATATTTCTTCACATCCTCTTGGGGTACTTTTTAGTTCCAAGTTATAGGCTTAAATATTATTCCCATTTAAATTTTTAAAAACACAACTTCAATTTTACAGTTAACCTATATAGATGTGTGACTTACAAACTTAATAAACGAAAGCAGGCTCTGAGGTTTCCTTTAGAGCGATTTTTATAAATCTGTTTT
>JAKSBP010000178.1 GCA_022361035.1 Clostridia bacterium | reverse complement strand
GTTACAGGAACAACAGGAGCAACCGGAGTTACAGGAGCAACAGGTGCATTCTCATCGGATTATGCGTATATCTATAATAGAGTAGCACAAACCGTTCTAGTAGGTGCTGCTATTACATTTAGTGATAATTTGATATTACAAGGAGTTGCCCATACACCAGGAACGGCACCAATTACTATAACTACTAGCGGTGTATATGATATACAATTTTATGCCTATTTCCAAAATAGGAGTCAGATTGAGATAAGGATAGGCGGATCAGCCGTGCCGAATAACTCTTCTCGCTTTGGTACTAACTCTGGTAATGCATTGATCAATGGTCATATTATTACCGCTTTAACAGGAGGAGATGTTATTACTGTAGTACTTACATTTTCTACTGGACCATCAGCACCCTTAACTGTCTTTCCAGGGGGAGGAGGAGCTCCCCAGGCAGTAAATGCATCGGTTACTATTAAGAGAATAGATTAATTATAGACTGTTAAAAGATTTTCTAATTAATAATAAACTCATAATTATTTTAATAGTTTAGCATATCCATAGAGTAGATACACTTTAGCTTAAATCTGAGTGTATCTATTCTATTTTTAACAATTTCTTTATAGCTAGAATAAAATGTATTAATAAGAATGTAGCTAATAACAAATTTTCTAATAACTTTGTTCATATAGTTTTGCAATCTTATATAAAAAAATAAGAAGGGAGAAGGTTAAGTTTTATGAGTGACTATACAAATAAAGTTGGATGTGACAATAAGAGAAAAAGCTGTGATAGGGGAATAGGAAAAAAGATAGCTCATCCAGAAGAAATAATATTTGAATGTGGTGAATCTGTCGAAGCCACAAATTTTACAATAATTTCAGGGCTTCCACAGACCTTTACTTTGGCTAGAGTTTTCATTGATACTAGCGATCTATGTAGACCCCAAGTCAAGATTGAGTTTTCTACTCTAGTTACCTTTTCATCTCGGACTTCTGTAGATCCCGTTAGCGTTAGAATGACATTTTCATTGAAAAGACAATGCGATGATGGAACAGAAATAACTATACATGAGTGGGAATATAATAATAGTTTTGACATAGAGAATTTTACCTTTAGCTCAAGAGCTGTTAGTGAACCCTTTACTATTTCATTTTGTGAACCTCTACAATGCCCAGGTTGCTGTGAATACTTTTTTGAGGTGACAGCAACTCCATCAACTGATTTTGTAAATGTTATGTCTGTAGCTGTGAATCCCGATAATGATGCTAGCATGAGTGCATTTGCTAAGGGTATATGCTGTGATTAGTTTTTTAGGTAAAGCTTATTTTAAGCCTATGTAAGTTTCAAGATATGGAAAGGAGAAGGTTAATAATTATGAGTAGTTATATAAAAAGAAGTGACTGTAATAAAAATAATAAAGATAAAGATAAGGATAAGGATAATGACTGCTGTGTTAAGATGACAAACCCTGAGCCTAGAAGGATATTGCTGGAGTGCGGACAAAATCTCAAATCAGCTAGATTTGACCTAGATAATGGGGTGGAGCAAACTTTTACTTTAGGTCGTGTAATAGTTGATACGAACTGTTTAAGTGGGCCCAAGGTTAAGATTGAGTTTTCCAGCATTATCTTTTTTCAGTCTAGTCCTGGGAATTCATTCGGTACAACTATTGAACTAATATTTACATTGAAGAGAAGCTGCGATAATGGGGAAATAGAAACAATTCTTACAAGGGTATATAGAAAAGAGACTCAAATAAGTGATAACGTTGTTGAAGAAATAATTAGTAGCGAGCCCTTTACTATTTCTTTCTGTGAGTCCTTAGATTTTCCTAGCTGTTGTGAGTATATAGTGGAGGTGTCTGGAAACCCAGCTAATTTTGTAAATATTGGAGAAGCTAATGTAAATGACCTTAGCCTGGGAGCTTTTGCTCAAGGTGTGGACTGTGACTAAATAGTATTCTATAGTGTATTGAGCTTTAGGAATTAGAAAATTTTAAATTAAGGAGGAAAATAATTTCATGTCAGATAGATTGCGTAAAAAAAGGTGTAATATACGCAAAGAAACAAAACACCTAAATCCTAAAAAAATAATATTTGAATGTGATAAGGACCCTAAGGAAGCAGTATTTGAAATATTGGAGCCAGTAGCCGTATCTTTTATTCCTGATGAGCCACCTGATAGTCAGAGAATAGTTGAAAACTTCCCTTTGACAAAGGTTTTAATCGATGCAAGACGGTTGGTTAGACCTATTGTTTTTATTGAGTTTTCTAGTCAAATTCTCTTTAAGGTGGAAACAGTACCTACAACTACATTACCTCAAGCGGCAAGTTTATTTAGAATAAGGTTAAAGTTTATATTGACTAGAAAATGTGACAATGGACCGGAAGAAACAGTAAAAACTTGGGAGTATGAAAAGAGTTTTACATTCCTTGATGCCGAAAGTAATATTATAAATGAAAGAACTATTTCCATACCTTTTTCTGTTGTGCACTGTGAATCTCTAATAGTATGTGATTGTGATTGCTGCGAATATGCAGTAACGGTGACGGCCACCTCGACCTCTGAGCCTATTTTTGAAGAAGTAGATACAGGTAATTTTGAACTCTTTACTACATCGGATTTTATAAACATAGAAGAGGCAAGGGTTACTAATACTAGTATGAGCGGTTTTGCCCAAGCAGAATGTGGTGATTGTTGTTTAGTTAAAAAGTATTAAGGATTTAAAATATATAACCCCTTCCGATTAACTTTAATCTAGAAGGGGTAATTATTTTAATTTTCTATTATGCCATATTTCTATGATGTAGGAGTAGGAGTGATTTTAGCTACAAAAGTATCAAACAACCCATCATTATCAGTATCTCCCTTAAAATTTTCTTCAAAGGCCCCTAGAGTAACAGGGAAATTTGGAGAGATAGTATATCCTACAACATAGGCATTACCTTCTTGGTCTATAGCAATATCACGGGCTATATCAGTTTGACTCCCACCGAGGAAGGTTGAGTATATGAGACTAGAGCCATCAGGATTTATCTTTGCTACGAAAGCATCACCAAAACCTTGGTTAGCTATACCTTGGAACTCCTCTTGAAAAGCTCCTAGGGTAGTAGGGAAACTAGAAGAATTAGAAAATCCTGACACATAGGCATTGCCCATCTTATCTACAGCAATACCTTGAACTTCATTATCTCCACCTGTACCACTCAAGAATGTTGAGTATATAAGCTGTGAACCATCGGAATTTAGCTTTGTTACAAATCCTGCATCTTGATTAGCTATAAACTCTTCTTGAAAGGCTCCTAAAGTGACGGGAAAATCTGGTGATGCAGCTTCTCCACCAACATAGGCATTGCCCATTTGGTCTACTGCAATTCTCTGACCTTGATCATCAACACTACCACCTAAAAAAGTAGAATAGATTAGGCTAGAACCATCGGGATTTAATTTCGTTACAAATGCACTGCTAAGATTGGGTATTATGATAGAAAAATTTTCTTGGAAAGCTCCTAAAGTAACAGGAAAATCTGGAGAGCTAGTGTTTCCAGTTACATAGGCACTACCCATATCATCTACAGCAATACCTAGACCCTCGTCATTTCCACTACCGCCTAGGAAGGTTGAGTAGATTAGACTACTGCCATCAATATTTAACTTGGTTACAAATACTGAATTAGGGCCCTCAACAATACTAGGAAGATTTTGCTGAAAAGCATTTGAGGTTACAGGAAAATCAGGAGAATCAGTTTCTCCAGTTATATAGGCATTTCCTCTGATATCTATATCGATGTCGGTTCCTTCATCGTCATCACTACCACCTAAAAATGTGGAATAAATAAGCTGTGTGCCATCGGGACTTAACTTTGCGGCAAATGCACTTGGTTCACCATTCATACTTAAATTATTTTCTTGAAAGGCTCCTAAGGTCACAGGGAAATCAGAAGAACTAGTTTCTCCAGTTATATAGGCACTGCCCATATTATCTATGACAATGCTTCTAGCTTCATCACTATCACTGCCACCAAGGAAGGTAGAGTAAATAAGACCAGAGCCATCGAAGCTTAGTTTCGTTACATAAGCTGATGTGAAATTATCACCGACGCTAGGAAAAACTTCTTGAAAGGCTCCCAGTGTAACGGGAAAGCTAGGAGAAATAGTCCCACCAGCCACATACACATTACCAGCCTTGTCTACGGTAATCCCAAGCTTATTACTTTCATTAGTACCAACATCAATTACTATAGCTCCTAGGAAAGTAGAGAATACAAGTCCTGGGTCTATAACAAGGGAATACTTCGAATCGTAGTTCCCTAGGATTGCAAAGCCAAAATAATCTTCACCATCTTCTTGTCTTTTTATCTTAAAACCGCTTTCTATCATTACTTTTTTGCTCTCAATTTCCTGATAGCTTATAGGTTTTTCGTCGATTAATACCCCTAAATCATTATGAATCTCAAGGTTGCCCCCATCATCTACAGATATACCCTTTGAACCCCTATAGGAAAGTTTGATATCCTCCACACACCCACCGGGTTTTAATATAAAGTCGTATTTTAGGACATTATTCTTGCTGTAGAATATTAAATCTATACCTGACCATAATTCTTTATAGATAATTTTTTCATAGGTGGGTAGGCCAGTAATCCATTTTGATTCATCCTTACCATTAAAGTAGTTGATTTTTGCTGAAGCTTTGTTAATACCCTCAATCTTTACATCGGGATTAGCGTCTACAAAGTGTAGTGCTAATGTAATCCCAGTATTTTCTGTGTTTTCAGGGGAAGATTCTTTCTTAATAAAGGTTAATACAGCTTCTTCTGGAGTGAAATAAAATCCATAGCTTGTTCCTTTAAGATAATACTTAACCTTAGAGTCTACTTGACCTCTATTTGGAATAAATGTAGGGGGATTGTTTATAAAATCCATTCTAATAGAATCTTTCAGTCTTCTATCTTTTATATTAATTGACAATATTATTCACCTCCATATTTTTCTGTCATATGAGTAATTGCCCAATTATAATTTATAGATATACTTCTATAAGTATAATATTCATCTATTTATATTTTGACAGTACCTTTAAGATAAAGATTTTTAAATAGTTTATTTGTATTTTAATATATATTAAAATATAGGCTCCATTGCCAATAACAGCTACTAGAATTAAGTTATTTTTTAACAAATCCTTATAAACGGAATAGTATGTAGTGGAAGATATTTGACATGGGTAGTTAACTTTAAAGATAAATAAATTTAAAAGCTTCCATTATTTTAAAAAAAATTTATCTTAAGCTTTAGTGTTTGTTATCTATGACAAATTTTTTTATATAAGAAAATAAGAAAGGGGGATAGCTAATAATTATGGATGTTCATATTGGAAAATCTGATTGTGGATGGGATATTAATATCAAAGATTATGATAAGGATTCTAAGAGAGGGGATTCTGAATCTGAAAAGTTTATATTTAAACGAGGTAAATCTATTGGAACTGCAAATTTTATAGTAGGTTCATCGGTTCCACAGACCTTTACCTTGGCCCAAGTTTTTGTTGATTCTAATAAGCTTCCTAGAGACAAAGTTAAGATTGAGTTTTCTACTTTTATTACTATTTCATCCATACAATCTATGGAGTCCGCTGATATTAGATTGAAATTCAGATTGAAAAGAAGAAGTAGTGATGGCTCCCTCAGCTTAGTAAGACAATGGGGACATATTAATAGTATCAGCTTAATCGATCCAGTTACTTTTAACCAACTCCTATGGCAAATGAAGAGCATCCACACTTTCGATAGGGATTCTGACTTAGGGAAAGAGGAGGATATACCGCTTTTACAAAGGGAAACTTTAAAAATTAGTAAAGTATCTGTTAGTAAGGCATTTATGGTTTCGCATTGTGAGTCCTTACAATACTTAGATAACTGGGAATATTTTATCGATGTAACAGCAATCCCTTCTATCGATTTCAAAAACGTTATGGAAGTGGCTGTTAATCTAGATAATGATGCCAGTATCGAAGTATTTACTTAAGATTTATCCTGCTTTAAATATTTATACCAGCAGGTTGCTTCTTTGTTTGAGATGGTTTTTGAAAGTATTACAAATATCCATGCAATGCATTGAAATTACCAATATATTTATTTATGAATTTTAAGTTTGTTGCACAAGTTTTACCTATAAAGCATAATGTGTAATGAAGAAGAAATATTTTTCTAGAATGGACAGAGGAATTATTGTCATTCTATGGGGATATACAAAGCTCAAATTTATAATAAATTTTAAAGAAAGTAATAAATGGTCTTACATTTTTTCTTAAAAATTTATTATCCCTTAAAGTGACATTCCTATAGGGGAAGGTTCACAAATAACTAACTTTTTTATTAACTTAAGACTACCTTATTAAATCTCAAAGTTACCCATAAATTATTTAGTAAAAGGAGGACGGAAAATGAGAGATATTAAGGAAATGATGAATTATAGAATTGAGGAGATCAATAGAAGAAAAGAGGAAATAAGTAGAAGAATGGAAGATAGGATAAAACAGATGGAAATGAGAAATGAAGAAATGATGAGAAGAATGGAAGATGGATTAAAGTCTAGAGGAATTAGCGAAGTGGAAGTAAAAAAGATGATAAAAGAAAGAAAAAGTGAAAATGAACAAATACAGGAAGAAATGAGGAATAATCTTACAGAAAGATTAAAGGAAATGGATAAGAGAAGGGAAGAGATGATTAAGAACTTAGATAGGATGTTTAGTAGTGATGAAAGTGATAAAAAGGATAAAGATGATGGAGACTATGAAGACGATGAGTAGTTGATAAAACTCTTGGATAAGTATATAGATAACTTTCTTAAAAAAATTTTTCTTTAGATAAATAATAGAAATCAAAGATATTTAGAAATTGTAGAAAATATAATTTTGAATATATATACTGAATTTATTTGGGAGAAGGGGTAAATCAATAAAAGTAAAAACCCCATACCTTTAGGGATAATGAATAATCTGTGTGATTTTCTTAAGATACTAGGCTTAGGTGATTATACAGTTTATTTTTTTTGAAAAAATCCTAGTAATTAACTTGAAATTAGAATCTAAAAAAGATAAAATTAATAGGTATTTTATAATATAGATGAGTAATTTATTAATATGACTTATTTTACTGCTATCTAAGGCTAAGAACTTTAATATTTCTTTTTCCTTGAATCTATAAAAATATTTTTATATAAAAATAAAATAAGTTTATAAAGGTTATTTAGAATAAAATATAAATTTTTGGAATAAAAATTATTTTAAGTGAATGTTGACAAAATTACTTGGGTATAATATACTTAAAAGGAATTCCAAGTGAAACACTTGGGATTGTGGAGGGAGTGAAATGATGAAGCTTTCAACTAAAGGTAGATACGGTTTAAAAGCCATGTTTGAATTAGCTTTATCCTACGGAGAGGGTCCTACCCCTTTAAACAATGTAGCTCAGAAACAGAATATCTCAGTACATTATTTAGAGCAGCTTATTGCTACATTGAGAAAAGCTGGACTAGTTAGAAGCATAAGAGGTGCTCAGGGAGGTTATGTCCTTGCTGATAAGCCTGAAAATATTACTGTTGGAGATGTTATTAGGACCTTGGAAGGGCCAATAGCTCCATCGGATTGTGTTGTTGAAGAGGAAGAAAGTGAATGTTCAAGGCTCGGTATTTGTGTTACAAGGACTATATGGGAAAAAATCAAGGAAAGTATTGATGAGGTCATTGATTCTATAACATTACAGGATATGGTTGATGACCATAAAAAGCTACATAATGATGATAGGTTTATGTACTATATTTAATTGTATATAACTATATTTTTAAGGTGGTGAAGGTATGAAAAAAAGAATTTATTTGGATTATTCCGCAACAACCCCTATAAAAAAAGAAGTTTTAGATGAGATGATGCCTTATTTTAGTGAATTATATGGTAATCCTTCTAGTATATACTCCTTTGGTAGAGAAGCAAAAAAAGCCCTTGATTTTGCAAGGGATAGAATAG
The DNA here is from genome assembly GCA_022361035.1 of Clostridia bacterium. GTDB lineage: Bacteria > Bacillota > Clostridia > Peptostreptococcales > Caminicellaceae > JAKSBP01. Next base: position 9,693 of record JAKSBP010000178.1, on the reverse strand, counting down.
CAAAGGCTATTGGAGCTACATCAAAGGAGATATTTTTCACTGGCGGTGGTTCTGAGGCGGATAACTGGGCAATAAAGGGTATAGCATATGCTAATAGACAAAAAGGAAATCATATTATAACTACAAAAACTGAGCATCATGCTGTTCTACATGTATGTCAATATCTTGAAAAAAATGGTTTTGAAGTAACCTATCTTGACGTAGATGAATACGGAATAATTGACCTTAATCAGCTCAGGGAAGCAATTACTGATAAGACAATTCTAATCACAATAATGTTTGTAAATAATGAGATTGGAACTATACAACCTATTAAGGAAATAGGAAAAGTAGCTAAGGAAAGGGGTATATATTTTCATACAGATGCTGTACAGGCACTTGGAAATGTTTCTATTGATGTTAAGGAACTGGGTGTTGATCTTATGAATTTTTCATCCCATAAAATCTATGGACCTAAGGGCGTAGGGGCTATCTATATTAAAAAGGGTGTTAAGCTTCATCCTCTTATCCACGGTGGGGCCCAAGAAAGAAAGAGAAGGGCAGGGACGGAAAATGTATCGGCTATAGTTGGTTTTGGAAAGGCCGTTGAGCTTGCTGTAGAAAATCTTGATGGACATATTGCCCACCTTAATAAGCTTAGGGATAAACTCATTAAGGGTATTCAAGAGAACATAGATTATGTAAAGTTGAATGGTCACCCAACTGAGAGACACCCAGGAAATGTTCATGTATGTTTTGAATTCATTGAAGGGGAATCCCTACTCCTTAGCTTGGATATGGTAGGGATTGCAGGTTCAAGTGGTTCAGCCTGTACATCTGGCTCCCTAGACCCATCCCATGTTCTGATGGCAATAGGCCTTACCCATGAAATAGCCCATGGATCATTGAGACTTACAGTTGGAGACTTTACAACTGAAGAGGATATCGATTATGTTATAGAAAATCTAAAGGTAATTGTTGATAGATTGAGACAAATGTCTCCATTATATGAGAGAGTAAAGGGAGGACAATAATAATGTATTCAGAGAAAGTAATGGATCATTTTGTAAATCCGAGAAATGTAGGAGAAATTGAAGATGCAGATGGTGTTGGTCAGGTTGGCAATGTAAAATGTGGAGATATAATGAAAATGTATTTGAAGATTGAAGATGATACTATTGTTGATGTTAAATTTAAAACCTTTGGCTGTGGCTCTGCAATAGCGACTTCAAGTATAGCAACTGAAATGATAATGGGTAAAAGTGTTGAAGATGCTGTTGCCCTTACCAATAGGGCAGTTGTAGAAGCCTTAGATGGCCTTCCATCTCAAAAGGTTCACTGTTCTGTACTTGCTGAGCAGGCAGTCAAGGCTGCAATATACGATTATGCACAAAAAAGTGGTATTGTGATTAAAGGCTTAGAAAATTTTGTCCCTACTGATGACCACGACCATCATGATCATGAAGAAGAAGATGAGGAATAGACTATAAACCCAGGTGTTAACCTGGGTTGCATCTTGTTAACAAAGTTAACAAGATGATAGGCTTTAACAAACTTCCAAGTTCAAGGCACGCTGAAATTGAGGAGCGGAGCTTGCTTCACTGCAAGTGAGCACCGGAGATTTTAGCAGTAACGCAGAAGTTGGGAGTTTGTTAACAGCCTCAATGTCTGGTAAACCAGACATTTATAACTTATTTTGATTTATTTGAGGTATTCCCGATATAATAGGTTCAAATTCACATTTCTCTTCCAACAAGTTCCTATCAATTTCAAGGACTATAGTTATATAGGTTATAACCTGGGGATATATTCTATCTGGGTCAGGTACCTTGGTCTTCATATAGACTTTATATTTTCCCTTTACAATTCTCTTAATCTCTTCTATATCCATATCAAATCCTGGATGGGAAAAGGAACGACTAATAGTTACACTTACTTTATCACCCCTTTTCACTACTTCAATCCTTTCTTCTCCACTGGCTGAACTGGACTCACTTACTACCTTAAATGGTATGGTTCTTATATTCCTATCAATAAAACCCTTAAACCTCTCAAGTATAATTACAGCTTCAATTTGAATTAAGGGGTCATAAGGCCTAAATCCACTATCCGGGTCTCCCTTTATTATTCCATGATTATAGGCCTTTACTATAGCGTCCATATAGTCCTTATCTAGATTCTCAATATCATTAGGTGGTATAGTTATTTGCTGGGCTTCTACCTTATCATCTAGTAGGTCGGCTACCATTTTTATTGCATCCCTGCGAAGTATTGGATTGGAGTCTTCACTCTTTTTAGGCTCCTTTTCTTCAAATGTCTTACGTAATATGGGTTTCTGCTTGTTACCGTTATAGAAGGATATTAAGCTATCTAGTGACTCTTTAAAGGATTCCACAGAAATATCTTCATCGGGTTTAAAATATGTAAAATCCTCCCTTGCCAAGTTAGGAAAATATCTTTCTATAAACTCCCTATCTACAATATCCTTTGACCAATGCTCTTTTAATATTTCATTGAAGTCTCCATAGGATATTATGATATTTGGAAGTATTAATAGAACAACGAAAATAGTGACCATAAATTTATTAATCATATTCTTCACCTCCCATATATACATTTTACACTATTTTTTCCATATTTTATTATTAAAATGTAGTTACATCTGAAAATATATATTTTTTATTCTATATTGATAAAACTTTGTTTCATATGCAGCTAACTTCCAAGGCCAGGAACTTTAATATTTTTTTCTTTAAATCCTTCGAAAATACTATATACAACAGGTATTAAAACAAGGGTAAGAACCGTAGATATCAAAAGGCCACTGACTATGGTAATAGCCATAGGGGTAAAAAGATCGCTTCCAAGGAAAATTAGAGGTACTAGACCGAGTACAGTTGTAGTTGTACTGAGCATTATGGGTCTAAATCTTTTCTCAACAGCCGCCCTACAAGAACTATATACCGACTTACTCTCCTGCCTTTCCTTGTTCATACAGTCAATCAAAACTATGGCATTGTTTACTACTACACCAAAAAGACTCACTATTCCCAAGAGACCAGTAAAGGAAAGGGGTTGTCTAGAAATATAGAGTCCCAGAATAGCTCCTATACTTGACATGGGAATTACTAAAAGAATTATGAAGGGTTGAGAAAATGAATTAAACTGGACTAGTAAGACGATAAATATTGCCAGGACAGAAAAGATAGATGTTGCTCCAACATCACTAAAGTTATTGTTTATACTCTCCTGTTCACCAGCAAAAGTCATTTGAACATTATGAAAATCCATATCCTCAATCTTCTCCCTAAGAAGATTTTGGATTTTAACCGAATTATAGCCTGACTTAACATCACTCATAACCGTCACAGTAAAATCCCTATCATACTTCTTTATCTCAGGAAGTAAGGCCTTTAGATCTACTGAAGCAATCTGCCTTAAGAGAATTTTCTCCCCCGTTAAAGTAGATTTAACTTTAAAGTTTTCAAGCTCCTCCTTTGAGTCAATATTGCTTTTTACAATAATATTGTGTTCTTCTCCATCCTTTCTAAGGACAGAAGCCCTTCGTCCCTCTAATGCTATATTAACTTCATTTTGAGTATCAAACATGGTTATTCCTAAACTTCCAGCAGTATTCGTATCAATTTCTATATCGAATTCATATACCTCATCTAAATAATCATCACGAACATTTATGGTCCCTTCAATTTCCTTCAGTACATCTTGCATCTGTTGACCAGCAGCCCCTAATTCTTTTATATCGTCACCAGATACTCTTACCGTAATAGGTGCACCAACGGGTTGACCCTGCTCAAGCTCCTTAATAGTAGCTCTTCCCAATGTAATATTTTTATCAAATATACCCTGGATATAATCGGTAAACTCTGAATTCAAGTTAAAACGTCCACCTTTTTTTAAATCAAGTTTTACAAGTATTTGAGCAAAATCCAGTGACCTTTCCCCTGGCCACATTGTATCCCAAAACTTCGGTAGTCCATCACCAATTGAGGTTGTATAGGATATTACTTCCGGCTGTGCCGACAAAATATCTGAGACCTCATCTGTTATTTCTTCCGTTTTTAAAATATTATTACTTTGCTCACATAAAACATCTACATATACTACATCCTTATCGGCCATAGGAAAAAACTGAAGACCTAGCCTTGAAGAGAGTAAGATAACAAACAAGGCAGCCGATAGAGCTATTAGAATTGTCTTCATCCTATTTTTCAAGCCTAAATCCAACATGTTTTGAAAGAACATCCTTATTGATGAATTGGCTTCATTGTTTTTTGTATTATCTAAAAAGATATAGGACATAGTAGGAATAACTAAAACAGCAACGAGGTATGAAAATGTTAGAGATATAATAATTATAATAGGTATACTTATAATATATTCCCCAACCGCTGAATTAATAAAGGCCAAAGGAACAAAGGCTACTACCGTTGTAAGGGTAGATGTCAATACGGGCATAGCTACTTCCTTGGTACCACCAATACAAGCTTCTAACCTATCGACCCCTCTATTCATCCATCCTTGGATTGAATCTATTACGACAATTGCATTATCCACAAGCATTCCCAGCGCTATTATTAGGGCAGTGATTGAGACTTGGTGAAACTCTATCCCAAGTATTCTCATGGAGGAAAAAGTAATTAAAACTGTTAAGGGTATTGCTGTAGATACTATAACAGAGTTTTTTATCCCCATACTTAAAAAGGAGACAATTACAACAAGAATCATCCCTAGTAAAAGATTTCTAATAAAATCATTAACGGACTTACCTACATCACGAGGCTGATAGAGGACTTCATTAAACTGAATATCCTTAGGAAGCTCATCCTTTATCTCTTCAATTTTACCCTCAACCCTTTTACCTATATTTACAATATTTCTCCCTTCTTTAAAATAACCTGCCAATAAAATTGCCTTACTAGAGTTATGCTTTATCTTGTGCTTAGATTCTTCCAAGGAATAGTATACCCTGGCAATATCATCTAATCTTAAAACTTCACCTGTATCCCTCGAAATACTAATTATGGTATTTTGAATATCTTCAATGTCCCTGTAGGTTCCACTGGTTTGTACATTTATCTTTGTATCACCATCATTAATATCTCCTGTAGGTATTTCAGTGTTGTAGGCCTTGATAATATTTACAATGTCCCCTAAGGATAGATTATAAAAGTTTAATTTTTCAGCCTCCACCTCAACCCTTATTTCTTTTTCCTGTTCACCGATGATTTCAATGTAAGATATTCCATCGAGTTTTGCCAGGTCTTTTTTAACCCTTTCCCCATAATACTCAAGCTCTTCTTGGGTATATTTATCTCCTGACATACTAATAATAATCCCCGATGTTTTTAGAAGCTCAGTGTTTATTTCAACAATTTCACAACCCTCGGGCAGGTCTTTTTCCACATCATCCATCTTTTCTCTTAAATCGTCCCATGACTTATCTATATCAACACCGTGGTCAAGTTCAAATATTACGTTGGAAATCCCACTTTTTGAAGATGATTGGGAGTAGTAGTATCCATCCATTTCAGCTATACTATCCTCAATTTTACTTGTAACAAGTTTCTCCATATCTTCTGGAGATGTCCCTGGATATATTGCCGTGACAACACCAGCAGGAAGTTCAAGCGTTGGTGCTTCCTGTTTTGGAATAACGTAGTAATTATATAGGCCAAATAAAACTAAAACAATTACAGCAAATAAAGTTACTTTCATTTCCTTAATGGCATAAAATATAATTCCCTTTTTCATTTCTAATCACTATCCTTATTGACTATGATTTTTTCACCATCGTTAACCTTTTTCATCCCTTCTACAACTACAAGTTCACCGGTTTTTAAGCCCTTTACCATCACTTTTGCTCCAGATACCTCCAAAAGCTCAACCCTTCTTTTTTCAACCTTATCTCCCTTTGCTACAAAAACGTAGTCGTTTCCCATTGGTATTATAGAGTGGACGGGTATCCATATCCCCTGTTGAGTTCCCAGGATATACTCTACATCCACAATTGAACCAATAGGAAATCTACTTTCAGGAATCTTTATCTCTGTAGTATAGGTCCTCGTCTGGCTGTCGGGCATACTATCAATGGTAATAATCTTTCCTTCTACTTCTTCATCCTTGTGATAAATCATAACTTTAGCCTCTTGCCCTATTCTTTCTACTTCATTGAAGGATATCCCAGTCTCCACTATCTCTTCCTTGCTTCTCATAACCACAGCAGGATAACCGGCTGGACACATTTCACCCTCCTCGTAAAATATATCAACCACATATCCATCTATATCGGCTTTAATTACCGCATCTTCAACCATACTCTTTTTATGCAAGTAATCGGCTTCTGCCCTCTTTAATTGATGTAAAAGGGCATCCTTATCTTCAGCCCTACTCCCCCTCACAATTTGTTTTCTAACTTCCTTCGCCTGTTCTAACTCCGATTTGCTTAAATCAAATGCAAGTTTTACGTCATCAAAGTTTGATTTTGATACAGCACCCTCATTAAAGAGCTTCTTAACTTTTTCATAGTTGTCAACGGCAAACTCATATGCATCAAGGGCTTTTTTTTCATTAAGCTCCGCTATTTTTATATCTTCCTCCTGGGCACCATTTACAGCCTTTTCATACTGTGTTTTAGCTACATTCATCTGAGCCTTTGAAGCTTTAAGATTGAACTCCAGGTCCTTTATATCCAGCCTAACTAGAGCATCTCCTTTTTCAACTAATTGTCCCTTTTCAACAAATATAGTGTCAATGTATCCTCCTGTCTTAAAGGATAATTTCTTTATGTCCTCTGCTGTTACCGTTCCAATATATCTTAAAGTGACAGGGCTCTCTATCTCCTCTACTTTCATAACTCTAACGGGCTTACCTTCATTTTCTTTCAATGCCTCCATGTCATCACTAGTGCATCCAGAAGAAAACATCATAAAAATTATTAATATAGATAAAGCTAAAAATCTTCTGCTCATTATCCATCATCCTTATTTTTTAATTAACTCCTTATACTAATATCTAAATCCAGAAATTTTCATATTAACAATCTATAAATCTATACTTTACTAAAATAGGTCTTAAATTACAGTAGTCATATTGTTGTTTTATATATATTCATATTTTTTATCTAAGGCTTTACTTTCTCCTTTAAGGTTTAACTGCTTTCTACAAAGCGTCCTATTTCAACAACCTTTTCTTCAAATCATCATAAAATTTTTTATTCAAACGAGGCATCTCAATCATTTTATCATTAAACTTAATACCTCGATATGGGCAAATATGTATACATCTTAGGCAAAACTCACAGTTTTGGCAATTAAATGAAGGTGTAGTCTTAATTGGAGATTTGCCTTCAGTTTCATTATTTGACCAGCATTGCCTATCGCAACTTTTTATACATAGGCCGCAGTTTTTACACCTATGGGCATCAACTGAAATACTTTCCTTCAAATTCTCATAGCTTCTTTCACCAAAAAAACGTAAAATATTATTAAGGGGAACGTACCACTTATAAGAAGGTATTTTCACATTTGCTTGTAGGGGTTTGGCTTTTATAAATTTCTTTACCATATCTACTGTATATTCAATTTTAGTTAAACAGGATTTCTCATAATTGAACATAAAAGAAAGCCAAGAAGGTGCCATTAAAACCCCATCACTTGCAGGGCCCCTTATACCTAAATAGTTAACAGCAAATATATTCTTTTTTAATAGCTCCTTAGCTAATATTCTGATACTATTCCCTGAATATAAGCCATAGGTAGCTAATACCACAGCATTTTTGGCAGTCTCTAAAGGAGATAGACTGTCTACAAATTCCATGATCGATTTAGAGGGTTGACAATGATAGGTTGGAAAACCAATAATAATAAAATCAAATTTAGGGAGTAGAGACTTATCAAAGCTACAGACACTATGTAGCTCAACATTGAAATCAATAGAGAGCTTTTCCTTTAAAACTTCACAAATAGTCCGTGTGCTTCCAGAGCCTGAGTGATAGGCTATTAGAATCTTTTTTTTGTCATTGTATTGATTAGATGTGCCTTTAGAATAAATACCCATTTTAATCACCTTTATGCTAAGAATTTAATTGATATTCACAAATCTTTAAAGCTCCCACTTCTCTCTTTTACAAAGGGAAATACTTCAGGCGGAGACTTTACTCCACCTGAAGTCTTGAGATTTAAAATTTACTTAAGGATTCTACTAGATTTAACTTGTCTTTAAATTTGACAGATTATCTGTCTCTTCTATATTACTATAACCAGGCTGCTTTTTCAGCATAATAAAATAAGAATAATAGAATTTTTCTGCATTAGTCATGTATGCTATCTCTAGTCCAGACTTCTTAAGGATTTCACAGAATACATCCCATCTTTCAGCTTGTTTGAAGTCATCTAGGGCCTCATTTAGAAGTACTTCGGAATACAGCAGCATATTACCAAAATACATTCCAATACGTTTGTCTAATTTAAAATCTTCCTGTAAAACAGCTAAGTTCTTCTGTATTGACTCAATTCCTGGATAGTATTGACAAATCATAATATGACCATCTTCACTAAGTAAATTTCTAAGCTTTTTAAATAAGCGTACTTTTTCTTCCTCTGAAAAATAAAATAAAATATAATTAAGCAGTATTAAATCACTTTTTGAATCCAGTTCAATGTTAAAGATATCTTCATTTAATATTGTAACATTATCACGATCTTTAAATCTATCCTTTACAATTTCATATACTTCCCTTTGTAGCTCTACTCCTATGGCTTTTTCAAGGTTTGCAGATTTCGATACCACATCTATATAATCTCCATATCCACATCCTACATCGAGAACTCTCTTAATGCTTGAAATAGAATCCAAGTTACCATATGTACTCTTAAAATAATCCCTTGTAAAGGATTCAAATGCTTTTCTGCCTAAATCCGTATAAAATTCTTCACTTTTTGAAAATGGTATTTTTCTATCCAGCTTTACATTTAGCAGCTCAAGTATGTAATCACTTAAGATAAGCTCATATTCATAGGTTTTATTTTCAATAATATTGAGCCATTTCTTATTTATATTAAAAGCAGCTAAAATATCTAGATTAATATTAACTCCATTGTCTAAACATACTAATAAGTAAATAAATACAAAGTTTTTAACCTCTGGTTTTTGGATTTTTTTCATCAAGCTTACATTTTCCGATTGTATGTGCTCGATTAGCTCTTGTCCTGTAAAGTATTCTTCAGATAAAAACTTTTCGTCTATCTTTATCTGATTCCCTTTTTCCTGAATCACTCCTACCCTACAACCCAATTCTATAAAAGCCCTTAGTATATTGACATCAAAGCCCGATATTTTTTCTGTGTCAACCCAGGATTTAAGACTATTAACAATATTATTACTCTTTGCAATACTAATCACTACCACCCTTATTAAATCCACTACCCCTAAATAAAGCTTAAGTTCCATTCCCATTTTTGTAAATCCAAGAAGTTTAGATATCCTTTTAAGTGCTGGCTCAATCCATCTTTCATTTTCAGTCTCAGAAGATGAAGAGCTTGCCTCTTCAATTATTTTAAATTCATTTAACTTGGTAATCATAAGATACCTCCCATAAAATTTTAGGTATTGTTAAAGATTTAAGTTTCGTTTGAGGAAATTCCACAATTATGTAATTCCCAAATTTAAATTGTCAGACTTGAAGTCTATGATACT
>JAKSBP010000213.1 GCA_022361035.1 Clostridia bacterium | reverse complement strand
GCCTAAAGGATTCTCAGTGGTTGCTGTAGTAAGTTAACATTCTCAATCACATATCTATATAAGACAGACCCTTATTTAAGATTATAAAGGCTAATATTATAGCTTTTACTATTTTTCTTCAGAAATTATTCTTCCCATTAACACTCCCATAACAGAGGCCATCATAAGACCCCTAGTCCAGCCACTTGAGTCTCCTAAACAATGGAGCCCTTCGATATTCGTATTAAAGCTTTCATCCATATTTATTTTATTGCTATAGAACTTTATCTCGGGACCGTACAATAGGGTTTCCTTGCTTGCAAAGCCTGGCACAACCGTATTCATTGACTTAACAAAGTTTATAATATTCATCATAGGTCTATAGGGAATAGCAGATGTAATGTCTCCCGCTACTGCGTCTGGTAATGTGGGTTTAACATTCGACTGTTCTAATTCTTTTTGCCAGGTTCTTTTTCCATCTAATATATCACCAAATCTTTGCACTAATATCTTACCATTACCTAGCATATTCACCAATTCTGCCACTTTCTTTCCATATTGTATGGGCTGATTGAAGGGCTCTGAAAAATTATGGGAACTTAAGATTGCCAGGTTTGTATTATTAGACTTTTTGTCCTTATAGGAATGACCATTAACTATTGCTAAATCATTATCATAATTCTCTTGGCTAACAAAACCACCGGGATTTTGGCAAAAGCTTCTAACCTTATTTCTAAAGGGCTCTGGATACCCTATAAGCTTTGATTCATATAATACATCATTGACCTTCTCCATAATTTCATTTCTAACTTCAACCCTTACCCCAATATCTACGGTTCCAGCAACATGATGGATTTCGTGCTTTATGCACATATCTTTAAGCCAATTGGCGCCCTTTCTTCCCGTAGCAATAATTACTTTATCTCCATATATAATTCCTTGCTCATTTTTAGTCTTTGAGTCAGCTATTTTTACTCCCTTTACCTTTCCTTCTTCGATAATTAAATCCTCAACTAATTTATTAAATTTCATCTCTACTCTTAAATCTAAGAGAAAGTTTTGGACTTTCAAATATATTTCATGTGCCTTTTCTGTTCCTAGATGTCTAATAGGACAGTCAATCAGCTTAAGGCCTGCTTCAATGGCCTTTCTTCTTATATCTTTAATTTCTTCATTATGGCCTATGCCTTCTATCTTCGTATCTGCACCAAATTCCAGATAAATTTTATCGGTATAACCGATTAACTCCTCTGCCCTATCGTTACCAATTATTTTAGGTAAATCACCACCAACCTCATAGCTTAAGGATAGCTTTCCATCTGAAAAGGCACCTGCACCAGAGAAACCAGTTGTTATATGGCAATATGGTTTACAAGAAACACATACTTTTCTTTCTTCCTTAGGGCAATGTCTTTGGTCAATTCTTCTTCCCTTTTCGATTATTAAAATCTTTTTATTAGAGTTTCTTCTAATTAGCTCTAGGGCTGTAAAGATTCCCGATGGACCGGCTCCTACAATTATTACATCGTACCTCAACATTATCATCTCCCTTATATAAATATTATTTATTTCTTCACCTAAATTTATCTATTATTTTTTACAGATACGGCCTCATAAAGTTCGTAATTTGGAAATATTATATATTACCAATGGAATTTTTATTGATTTTACAGCTTTCATATAAGGAGAAATTTGAGATAGGATAATATGAAAGTTGTATGACTAATAAGGGTATAACACTTATAGCCTACAACTATTTAAGGTAGTTCGATAGAAACATCCAACCCATATTGTTGGATTTATATAAGTGAACATTCATTATATGTTTTTAAAGAAGGTTCGCTTTACAAAAAAATTATATCTTACAACACGAAAAATTGCAATACTCTATCCTAAAAAGTTCATATCTTCAACCTACTTTTCATTGCATATTAAGGCTATTTATCTAAATGCAGCTTCTTGGAAAAGCCTTGAGTTTCCTAGTAACAAATAAAAAAGAGACATTCATCCCTTGGGATGAATGTCTCATATTGGAGACAAAGTCTACAATATGGCAGGCTTTTGAGAAATCCGAAGTTCGAGGCGTGCTGAGACCGAGAGGCCGCAGCGTATAAAGAAATACGTAAGGGTTCTTGGTTTCAGCAACAACGAAGAAATTCGGGTTTGTCAACAGCCTGAGACATCCATCCTTTAGGAAGAATGTCTCATATTTGGGGTTAAAATGTCCATCAACTTAAAATACTTAATCTAACTTGAACCTTTCTATATCCTCTTTAAGGACTTCTGCCAGTTCCTTTGAGTTTTCCGCTATTGATACTATTTCTTCTATAGAAGCCAGCTGTTCTTCTGTAGAAGCTGAAACCTCTTGAGTTCCCGCAGTATTTTCTTCAGTTGTTGCAGAAATACTTTGCATTGATATTATAATATTATCCTTATTTTCAGAAATACCATTGCTAATCTTATGTATGTCTTCTATTTTTGATAAAAGCTCCTTTAACTTTGATTCAATCCTGTTGAAAATATTCCCTGTATTATCTATAGATTTATTTTGACCTAAAGCTATTTCGTTGACTTCACCCATGGTATTGACAACATTTACAACACTTAACTGTATATCACTTATTATTTTACTTATGTCATCTATTGCATTTGCCGTACTTTCCGCTAGTTTCCTTATTTCTTCAGCTACTACAGCAAATCCTTTACCTGCTTCTCCTGCCCTGGCTGCTTCTATGCTTGCATTAAGTGCCAATAAATTGGTCTGCTGAGCAATCTCAGTTATTAGATTTATAATAGATTCAGCATTCTTAGTAGATGTATCTACTCCCTCTATTGTATTATAAACATCCTTACTTTTTTCCTTACTAGTTTCAGCTTTATCATATAATTCTGAGATAATAATCCTGCCCTCACTACTTAATTCATTCATTTCATTTGTTATTTCAACTGCCTCACCAACTAAATCCCCTGCTTTATTAATTTCTTCCCCTAATTCTTCTGTGCTTGATGCAATCACTTCTATATTCCTAGCTTGCTCCGATGAACTCAAAGCAATTTGTCCAACTGATTCAGCAACACTTTCCATGGCTTGATTAGATTCATAGGTTATATCAGCTAACTTACTAGATGAATCAACTATGGTATTGGCACCATCCCTTACACTTCCCATAAGATTCTTTAGTTCTTTTTGCATCTTTTCAACAGACCGTCCTATATTACCTATCTCATCCTTGTATCCTAGTATATTTTGTGGAATAGACTTGGTAAAGTCCCCCTTTGCAATCCTTTCAATATGATTTGCCGTTATTTTTACAGGCTTCATTGATAATCCTATGACGAAATATAGCATTAATGCAGATAACAATATTATTAAAACTAATAATGTAATGGAAGTTTTAATAATATCTTCTTTAGCATCTGTCAAGGACTGTAAGGATAGACCTACGCAAATAGAACCAATATGTTCTCCCTCTTCATAAAAGGGAATCTGAACATCATAGGCCCCACTACCCAATTCCTCATTAAACCACAGTCTTGCATCGGCTACACCATTTATAGCCGCAGATTTTGTCACTTCATCATCATATACTTTTCCTACATACATTTCCGTACCGGCTATTCCCCTGCCGCTTTTATCTATCTGTAAAGCATATAGCACATCTTCATTGGCTGCTATGTCATCAAGTATCTTTTGAGTCTCAAAGTCCTTTTTTATATCTCCAATCAACTCTAAACACATGCCTGCTTGGGCAAAATATCCATTTTCTAGATTAATACCACCAAACTTATATATCTTTCCATCCAGTGGATTTTCCCTGGGCTCCTCTAAGTATGTATTTGATGTTCCATTAAATACAGGGTCCATTTTGTGTCCAATGGGGTATTCCCAATTTATATTTTCAGGAACGTTGGAAAAATCTATAATTCGATCTGGACCTATAACACTTATTTGAGAAATACCGAAATCTTCAACTATTTTTTCTATATCTTCATTTGTAACTCTTTCTATATCCATATATTTTAATACTGAGCATGATTCAATTATCTTTTGATCTATTTCATCTTGCAAAATCTTTTCAATACTTTTACCACTATTTATTCTCTCTACTATTTGCTCAGCTAGTTTCATACCACTATGGGTCAGCTCTTTTTCCAGTTTATCATTAACAGTTCTTATGGACATTACCGTAAGAATCGAAATTGAAATTACAAATAGAGCCAATACTACAAATATTATCCTCCATTTAAAATTCATCCTACTCAATATGTTTTTAATCAATATCTCTTCCCCCTCTTTTTAAATATATGGACTTTTTGTATAATTATATCATTTTTTGGTAGCTTTTGTGACATATTATATTTTTTTATAGGAGAGTTGTCAACCGTAATTATCAAATAATCTAGATTATAGTACAATGTTAATTGTCATATAACCTATTCTCCTAGGACAAATGACCCATAACAATTAAAAGCACTTAGTTTAGAGCTAAGTGCTCAGATTGTAGACAAGGTCTACAAGATGATAGGCTTTTGACAAATTTGAAGTTCGAGGCGTGCTGAAAGTGAGAGTCCGCAGCGTATATAAAAATACGGAAGGGTTCTCGCTTGAAGCAACAACGAAGAAATTCGGGTTTGTCAAAAGCCTGAAGCACTTAGTTTAGACCTAAGTGCCTCAATTGCAGTCTGAGTATATAAATTCTTGAATATATTTTATACATTCCTCTATATCAGGGTCTATGACCCACATGGAATTTATTTTTCTAGGCCTTCCTGATTTATCTGTTGGTATTTGCATACTTTCTACATTCCAATTTTTAATTCCATAATAATTGTATATTAATTTTAACCATTCTATACTGCTTAAATTGGTTTTAACATAGGGATATATACTGGCTATTATTTTAGGATATTGTGAAAACTTTAATTCCTTTACTTTTTCAATAATTGACTTGAGTACTCCTCTTTGTCTTTCAGTTCTTTCATAATCTCCATTTCCAACCCTTCTAATTCTGCAATAGGCAAGGGCCTGTTGACCATTTAGGTGATTTAATCCGCTTTGACTGATAAAATTCCTTGTGCTTCTTCTCAGTCCTATTAAACACCTATTTAGCTCTTTAATTTCATATTTTTTTATATCCACATATACACCATCTAAGATATTAATAACTTTTTCAAAGCCCTTAAAATTAATTATTATATGCTTATCTATATTTAAATTAAAATTTTTATTGATGGTTTTCTTTAACAACTCTATTCCGCCAAAGGCATAGGATGCATTAATTCTATTATTTCTATGGCCTGGAATCTTTACATAGGTATCCCTCATTAGTGAAGTCAAGCCTATCTGCTTTTTAGATTTATTGATGGAAGCTACGATTATAGTGTCCGCTCTAGCATATTTAAAGTTATCCGCCCTGGCATCAATTCCTACTAAAAGTATATTCTCTACATTTTTTTCTTTTTTTTTCTTAATACTTTTATCTTCTTCCTTTAATCCTTTATTATCAATTATAATTCTTTCCTTAATATTGTCGGATGTGATAATATCTAAATATTTATCCTTTTCAATTGAGTCAACTACTTTAATATTATCGGTTTTGACAGTATTTGAATTTGACTGGAAATAGAAGCAAGATATAAATATATTAAACACTGTAGAAATTAAAAGTGTTATTAAAACTATTTTTTGTTTTTTTATATTATCACCTCTCTCTACTTTTATTTTTTGTAATTTTTCCTTCTATAATATGATGAATCTTTTTCCAATTTAAGAAATAATTATTTTTTTAATAGTTTTAAACAAAAAAGCTATCAAAGTTTCCCCTATCTCTATTAAGATAGAGTCTCTGATAGAACTCCTCAATATTATTAGTAAACTCCTTTAGTAAATATACATTCTTCGTACCTTAATTAAGAAACTCTGTTTCACCTAAATTATGAAAATAAAATCTCCCACTCGTAAAAGTGGAAGTATTAAAAGTTGATAAACATTATTTATGCACTATACTTTGGAGCAACAGTTCTTTTAAAAATATTTCATACTCATTTTGACTTTTGCTCACTTTAAACTTCTCAGTAAAATATTCTCCTAGTTTCTTCTCTAGTCTAACTCTATTTTCTCCTAGTTCATCCCTTCTTTGAAGGTATTCTTTTAATAATCTGTATTCCCCTTGGGTAATAGAATATTTACAGTTATCTTTTTTGCTCAAATCGATTTCTAATGACATTGGAAGTGCTTTCTTTTCCTGGGCAATAACAATAGTTGAACCAACATAATCACCAACTCTTTTATGCATCTTTGAAAAAAACATTAATATTATGCCAATTCCATAGGAATCAATGATAATTCTAAATAGATTTCTAATGATAGAGTGTTTTATTGTTATTGGCTGACCATTGGTACGTATAGTCCTAAGCTTAAAAAGCTTTTTCCCCGGTGTCATCCCATTCATAGACATTTCAAATATTATGAAATACCCATATATTACAAGCCAAATGATTATTATGAATCCACCTATTACCCATCCACCATGTTTGCCTATTAAACCCATTGGATTTATGTGAAATGATGTTATAGTGAATAAGATAACTAATGCAATTAAGTATTGAATCAAAAGGTCTAGGATTGCTGCACCGACCCTTGAGCCTAAACCAGCCAATCTATACTCGATTTCAATGTTTTCAGGGGTTGTAATCTTAATAGTCTTCATTTTTCTCTCCACTCCCTTTGACCTATGATATTTTTCTATAAACCCTCTAATTTTAATAATTTCCAAATAAATTGTTCATTATATATAAGTATGAAATATAGATGAGTGATAGAGAAAGTTAACTTACTACAGCAGCCACAGAGAATCCTTTAGGCTCATGCTATAAATCTGTTTATAGATAGGCAATAGAAGGTAAAACAGATTCATAAAAATCGCTCTAAAGGAAACCTCAGTGCCTGCTTTCGTTTATTAAATTTGTATGTCACTCTTCTATAAATCCATCTAATTTCTTCTTTCTATTCAATTATAAAATTTACCCATTTATTTCAAGTTACTTATTTGATACAATATCCTATGAAGAGGTGATAAATTTTGAAGGAAAATCAATTTATACAGAAACACTCGTCTTCATGGGATGAATTAAATAGGCTTACGGATTTATTGGATAAAAAAGGGGCTTCAAATCTTAAACCGGAACAATTACGTAAATTTCTATATCTTTTTCGTAAAGCAAGCCATAACCTAGCCTATTCAAGAACCCATTTTAAAAATAGTAATATAATTCCATATTTAAACTCATTAGTGGGACGAAGTCATAACCATATTTATGCAGTGAAAAAAAGTAATTTATCGGGTATATTTAAATATTTTACTATTGAATTTCCCCTCAAAGTAAAAAAATTTCATCCTTATATATTGACTGCCCTGTTTATTTTTTTCATTGGTTTTATATTAAGCTTAACCCTAGTTAAAATAAACTCTGAAAATGCATCATATTTTCTACCTGACAATATGATTGCAAACATAAACTGGGAAATGGATACTCCTAAAAACCTAGATTATCCACTAATATCCAGCGTTATAATGGTCAACAATATCTCCGTATCATTTAAGGCATTTGTATTTGGCATAACACTTGGAATAGGTACCGCCTACGTTTTATTTTATAACGGTGCAATTTTAGGGGCTCTAACAGGCCTTGTATACAACCTTGGCAATCCCGTAGCCTATTGGTCCTTAATTTTACCCCACGGCATAATAGAATTAGCTGCTATCTTTATTTCTGGTGGTGCCGGATTAATTTTGGCCCGTTCTATTTTAATCCCAGGACACTATACTAGGAAGCACTCTATTATTAAGGGGGCAAAAGAGGCCGTCTATTTAATTTTTGGTGTCATTTTAATGCTGGTTATTGCTGCACTTATTGAGGGATTTTTTACTCCCCTAAATATATCCCCAATTATAAAATTGATATTTGCCCTTGGAACAGGATTTGGACTTGTTATTTATTTTTTTCTTCCACACTTTTTTAAAGATATTTAAGGATGTATTTTAGTAAAATTCAATTGAGAATAGTTCGTATTTTTATAAAAACTCAGTTTACTTTGTTAGCTACAGCTTACAACCGATTATTACAACACCATTCGATTCTTTATATATAAGTATCTATTTATTGTACCCATGGCTAATTTTTCTGGAGGACATTCAATACACATAATTCCCTTTGCATTTAGTTTGTGAATAATTTTTTTACGTTCTTCCACCATTTCAAGGGCCACACCCTTATTAAAAACTTCCTCTTCCCCTGCTGGGGATATGGAGACCATTTTTTTAAGGTTTTCATCCTCTATTAGTATGACCATTACTATATTGTTTTTCGATATTACCTCCAGTACCCCCATTATATCCTCAGCCTCTTCAATAGTGTCAAAATCAGTAAACAAAACTATCAGGCTTCTTCGTTTCTCCTTTCTTCTCAAATAGTAAAAAGCCTCTTCATAGTTTGAGGTATTATTGGTATCCTCAATATGATATAGGGCCTCCATAAGCCTATTTCTATGGTTATTACCCTTTCCAGGCATTATAAGATTATTTACTTCTATGTTAAAGACCATGAGCCCCGACATGTCTCCATTCTGATTCACAATATCCGACAACAGCAAACCAGTATTTATTGCAAGGTCAAGCTTTTTATATCCTCTCACAGAATAGCTCATGGGTCTACCAGTATCTATAAGTATATATACATGTTGGTTTTTTTCAGGTTCATATTGATTAACAATAGGTCTATTTTCCCTCGCCGTAGCCTTCCAATTTATTTTACGGTATTCATCACCTAAAACATATTCCCTTAAACTTTCAAACTGGGTTCCATGACCAAGGGACTTGAATCTTTTCTCTCCAGTTTGATAGAGTTTGCTCTTATAGGCAGATAATCGGTATTTTTTTAGTTCTTGAAGATTAGGATATACTTTGTATTCCCTTTCCATTGACACTTTAAACTCTTTCATCAAAAGTCTTAAATTACTTTCATATCTTATGTGAATATCTCCAAATTTGAAGGCACCTCTTTTTTGAGGAATAACTTCGTATTCAAAATCCCTTTTACTATAGGGCATTATATAACCCTTTACAATCCCCTCATGGCATTTAAAATAGAGGCTAGGAATTTCATCCTTAATTTCCACATATATTTTTCTCTTTGACCTATTGTAGACCCTAAGTTTAATTTTTTCTACAGCGTAAATTGACAGCTTGTTTTCTCCTATCCTGTCGATTTCAAACTCCTCACTTGTAGGTGAAATAAAATAGTCTAATATCAAAAATATAAGGGCTGCTAAATTATATAGGATAAATACAATTAGATGAATTCCTATAAAATAGGAAGCCCCTATAACTAAAACCCCAATTCCTAAAATAAGTAGGAAACTCTTTGTCAATGCCAATCCAATCACCCTACTCTCTATCTAGGGACCTTTATTCCCGATAAAATGCTATTAAGTACTTGATCCTCTGTCATCCCCTCAATTTGTACTTCCGGCTTCAAGATTATTCTATGTCTTAGGGAAGGCATTGCAACACTTTTAATATCCTCGGGGGTTACATAATCTCGACCATCGATAACTGCATATGCCTTCGATGCCATAAGCAGTGTAATAGAGCCCCTTGGACTACTTCCTATTTCAATAAAGGGGTGATTTCTCGTCTGGGATATAATATTAATTATATATTCCATCAAGTCCTCATCTACCTTCGTATTTTTAATTTCATTCCTGCATATTAGTATATCTTTAGTATTACAAACTCCTTTAACTCCAGCACTTTCTAAATCAATACTTGTAAAACCCCTATTATATTTCTTTAAAACCTCTTTTTCTGCCAAAGCTGAAGGGTAGTCCAGGATTAATTTCATTAGAAACCTATCCATTAAGGCTTCAGGCAGTGGATAGGTCCCCTCATACTCAATAGGGTTTTGTGTAGCAAAAACCATATATGGACTTGACAGTTCCATAGATTCACCATCAATTGTTACGGTCTGTTCTTCCATGGATTCCAATAGCCCAGCCTGTGTTTTTGGCGGAGTGCGGTTTATTTCATCGGCTAAAAGGAGGTTTGTAAAAATAGGTCCCTTCTTAAGCTCAAATTCCCTTGTTTGCATGTTAAAAATCTTTGTTCCAGTAACATCGGCGGGCATCAAATCCGGAGTAAACTGGATTCTCTTAAAATCTACATTAATGGCCTTTGATAATGCCCTAACCATAAGGGTTTTGGCAAGGCCCGGAACTCCCTCAAGGAGAACATGACCCCCGCAAAGAAGGGCAGTCAAACTAAACCTTAGCAATTCACGCTGTTCTACAACTACCTTACTAACTTCCTGGGTAATCTTATATACTATATCCTTCGTGTATCCCTTTTCAATATTTCCCAACGGTTTTCCCTCCTCCTTATAAGTATTTTCTTGAGCTGCTCTATAAGAAATATTTTATCTAAATATTTTTTGCCCCTTCTCCCTTGAACCTTAGTATCATCCATTTCATGATTTATGAAATAATATAGTTCCTTTGCTCTATTTGTTCTAGGCAAATTTTCTCTTTGCCAAAGCTCTAACCAATTTTGCCCTATGTCTTGATTTTTCCCAAAGACTCTTTCTAGCTCTATTAAAAAATCCTTGTAGTAATTTTCTAGAACTACCTGCCAGCATCCCGACTGCCTATATAAGGAGGCTGCGGAAAAAATATATTCATTTTCAGTTCTTTCTACCTCTTCATAGAGGGGTACTGGCTTACCAAACCTTTTACCTTTATAGAAAATGATTGCCATAATTAAAAGAGTCAATTGATATAGGAGGAGTTTTATTCCCCTAGGAATATCCTGCCACAATGACCGCTTTTTTCTAATCCCATACTGATAAAATTCATTAAACTCTATATTTTTGTAATCCCACTGATCTATCTTCTCTAAAATCCAGTAGGCACCCTCTGTATCCTTAGTTAATGTCTTATTACTTATAAGCTCACTATCTCCCATTAGAAATGCTCCTCTTCCGTGGGAAATAACTTCGGCCCTTTTATTGTTACCACTATAGAATCCATCGATTCTTTTACCATAATTCACTTCTATATTTCGCCAGTTTTCATCTAAATAAACTAGCTTTCCCCCTTCTCCTATCCAATTTTTAATTTCCTTACTATTTATATCGAAGCCTTCATTAATTTTAGATATAATAACGACTTGAACTCTATCATAGTTTTGATTTTCAATTTCTTCTAAAATTAAATTTACTGGATAATTTAGCTTCTCCATAGCTTCGTACATGACGCTTATACCCTCTGAGCCCTTATTTAGAATAGAATAGGGAATTATTTTATCATTCTCCTCGGCAGAAAAATTTAAACTCAGCAACAAAAGAAGGGGTATTAAAAAAATAAAAATTAATATGTCCCTTTTATTACTTTTTTTCAATACCATACACCCCATTTTCAAGTACTGCCATCATTTTTTCCCATTTTTCGTAAGTCTCATTCCCTATCTTTTTGTGTCCATACCAGACTCCATTGAATAACTTAACGGCACTTTCAAATAACTCTATATTTACAAAGTTATTCTCCCTAAGCTTACAGGCTATTTCCTCATTAGTTTGACCTTCATCTAGGTATAGAAGATTTACTTCATTCATTTGAAGTAGTAGACTAATGAAGCTATATCTAAGGGCCTCCCTATATTCCCCTGATTCTTTATACCTTCTTGCCCTTTCACTTAGTTCTTCCTTGGTAGTTTTATCATCAATTATCTCTCCCAGTATATTCCTTGCCTTCATATTCCTTCCCACTATCTTTTTTGTATATATAAACATTAATATTATAATTGACAAAACAACTATAGTTCCAATTATAATTATCACATTAGATATGGAGGAGGCTGCATTTGTGATTTCTCCTTGTTGAATATTAGCAGATTCTAACCAGTCTTCTAGCCTTGAAAAAATATTCAATATAAACTCTTCAATCTTACTTTCATATTCCCTAAGATGACGGTATTCCAATTTGTCTAGTATTTCTTCGACTCTTTTATCAAAATCTTGCTTCCTTGGAGTCATTAATAGGTGTATTAGGTATCTCACTTGTTTTCTCCTTATATGGTTTCACTAGTTCTTTGTAAATCTTCAAGCTTTAATTCTATATCATAACCCTCTTTTTTGAATCGCTGATTATAGTACAAGATAGTATTGAATATTTGTCCTAGTGGAGATATAAATAGGGAAAAAATTATCTGTAGTGGAATCCTTAAGATATTTCCTATCGTTAGGAAAGAAGTCAAAGTTGCTTCTCCTATATCCATGCCCCTTAAAATAATATGAAAAACTCCACCTACGATACCCAGTATAGAGTAGATTGAATAGGTAATTGCTATAACTATAAGTGAAAACAATATATTAATCCCAAGTAATCTCCAGAAATTCTTTTTTACAAGTAATCTACTTCTCTTTAGTGCCTTAAAGAAATAGAGCTTCTCAATTACGGCAGTATTTATTGAAAACATATATATTGTTGCTAAATAAATGGATATTACAATAAAAGCCAAGCATAATAAAATACTCCATATATTAATTATATTAAAGGTATTATCTAAAATAAATAATAATAGACCACCAAAGAGGATAATTATAGGAATAAATATCACTCCATATGCTATTAATACGCTTAGAACCGTGGGAATTTTTTTAAAGGCCTGTACTAAAGCCTTTTCCAATCTAACTGGTCTATCTAGGAATCCCTTAGAAGCTATATCTATGATACCAACCTGCTTTCCTATCTCCAACAAAAAAATTATTGAAAAAAGTATTATAAGACCAAAAACTATAGAAATTATAGAACCCCAGTCCATATGTTGGGCTATATCATCGACTCTAAAGTCACTATAAAAATTGACTGCCATCAGAACAATGGAAAACATTCCTATAAATAAAAGTATAAAATATAGAATCATTCTTATAATAAAAACTATAAATAAGTAGAGAGCTGAAGTTCCTATATTCTTTTTATGGATATCAAAGGCTTTATCCATTACACCAGTTAGGGACATAACAGACGTTTCTATAAAGTCCATTGTATTACCTCCTTGTTAAGCCCATAGTAAATTTTTTACAAACTCCTTTTATCATAGTATGAATTATATATCATTTATTTCAGTTTTACAATTGAATAAATACTATCCATATCTTTCCTTTTTTATTCTTTATAAAAATACTTTTCCATAAAATAAAGAAATTATGGCTATATAGAGCTTAAAAGTCTCCTTAAAACCATAATTTTATATGAAGGATGAGAAAATACAATTTTTTATGGAAAATAATCTTTAAAGTCACGTATCTACTGACACTTACCTTTATCACTCCCCTCTTCCTTCACCTTAAAGTACTGTAATAAAACTCCAGATACTATAACTATAAGTCCAACTATTGAGCTTATCAGTATTTTTTCCTTTAAAAATATAGCAATATAAATCAATGAGATAAAAGGGGTCAAGTAGAGTAAATTTGATATTATATGGGTTTCTCCATTTTCTAGGGCTTTAAACCAAAATATATAGGATATACCATTTACAAATATGCCATTATATATTATCCAGGGTAAGACCTCAGAACTAGGCCAAACAAATTGAGAAAATATGAAAAGGGTTGGTGTAATAAAGATTAGGGCAGAAAAAAAATAAATAAATACACCTATGGTTTGGTCAAAGTTATATTTCTTACCTAGAACCGAAAATAGGGCAAAAACAAATGCACCAATAATTGCCAATATATTTCCCGATGTACTTGTAAAATTAAAATCTAATAAATTTCCCTTAGTAGTTATTATTATGATTCCTAAAAAGCTAATAGTAATTCCCACTAACTTTTTTACAGTAACCTTTTCCTTAAGTATTACAAAGGATAATACTAGTACTAACATAGGCCATGTATATGCCAGTATAAAACCTTCCGAGGCCGTGGTCCTTGCCAAGGCTCCATATAAAAAAATATAGTAAAGATAGTTTCCTAAAAATCCCAGCAGGAACATTGCTCCATATTCCCTTTTATTATAAGCCTTTAAATAGCTAGCCTTTTTTTGAAATAATATTAGTATTCCCAATATTATTGTGGAGAGAATAGTAGAGTAAAATAACATTTGCAAATTATCTAGCTCAACTAAAATTTTTTTTGTCGCCACAGGAATCGAGGCCCACAATAGAATACAAAGTGATAGATTAAGATACGAAATAAATTTTTTGTTGGATTTTAATATATTATTCAATATCATCCCCCCTCATCTGTATATCTTTAGAACTTTATTTTTTTAAATATGACAACATTAGCTCCTAGCCTAGGATGCTTTTTCTCCTACATCCCTATCTACCTGAAAATCTTCAACCTTAGACTGCTGTACCATAAATACACCTAAAATTATTATTATCATGGAAATTACTATAGAAAATGTAAAGGGTTCACCCAGTACTATGGTTCCTAAAACTACTGCTACAATGGGATTAACATAGGCATATGTTCCAGCCTTTGATGCAGGCCATTTTTGTAAAATATATATGTAACAGCTATACCCAATTATTGAACCGAAAACTATTAGATATAATAAGGCCAGTACTGAACTTCGAGCAAAGTTAATACTTGATATCTCACCCCTTAATAGTCCAACAGTGGATAATCCTATGCCACCGGCAAACATTTGGATACCAATGTTAGAAATTATAGAGCCATTAGCTTTAAAGGTTTTTGAGTAAACTGAACCCATAGACCAGAATAGGCTGGCAAATAACAGAATCAATGTCCCTTTAAAATCTATTATACCCCCTGTGGAGCTTTTTCCTAACGTTAAATATACAACTCCTCCAAATCCTAAAGCAAGGCCAATCAAACCCTTATAATCCATTTTTTTATCCCTTAAAATGAAAATTTCTATTATTGCAATAAAGAGAGGCACTGTAGCTACTAAAAGGGACGCAATCCCAGAGTGTACCCACTGCTCTGCAAAAACTACCAGTCCATTTCCTCCAAGGAGCATTAAAAGACCTACAATTGATATCTTAGCTATATCCTTTTTATTATCGGCAAAGGCATTTCCCTTTAGCTTTGAATAAAAAATAGTCAGTCCCCCTGCCGTAATAAATCTAATTCCCGCAAATAAAAAGGGTGGAAAATTTTCTACTCCTATTTTTATGGCAAGATAGGTGGAACCCCAAAAGAAGCATACAGCTAAATAGGCCAACATAGTCCTTCTATTTTCCTTATCCATAATTAATCTACAACTCCTCAACTCAATATTTTACCATCCCTGTAGCTCATTTATATATATTTAATCCCTTCCTCCATCTTACTAATATAAATCTATTATAGTCCTATTCAGTTTCATTTACAAACCGAATCTTGCTCTTTTCTATTAATCAAAAATTTAAGGCATACTAAAAAATGGACAGATTATTTTTTGTCCATTTCCTTAAGTATTTATATTCTTTTAGCAAGGATTCAGAAGCACAATAGTTTCTTCATTGACTCTGATTTAGTCACTTCATTTTGAATTCCTCATTAACTGATTATATCTATTTAATACCATATCTAGTTCTTGACTTAATTCCACAACTCTAGCATCGGTAAACTTATTCTTTTCATTGATGATTAAACTATTCAGTTTCTTCCTTAGCTCTTCTATCTCAAATATTATCCTGTCTACTTGTCCCATACTGTTCTCCTTTATCTTTAACATAGAATTTGTTATAATCTGAAATTGTTTATAATGAATGCTTTAAAAAACATTAATTATAAACAGGTAGTGCTTTATTTGACAAAACAAAATTATCACCATTGTAATTTGAAAGAAACCTTAATAATATAAGGGCTAAAACTTATAAACAATGTAGGATACCCTAATTCCTCAATAGGAAAACTAGGAAATATATGTTATGTCAGCCATACCGCTCCATACAAGCATTTCAAAAATAAGAATGAACTTGTTTTTACAATAAAGTTTAAGTTACTAGATAATTTTAAAAGCTATTTGAATAGGCTATTTTAAAAAATCTTAATCCCAAACTAATTGTAGTGGAACTTAGAAAACAATATGTAAGGTTTCTAGTCGAAAATCTTGACTATTTAAAATTTTTTTCTTTGCTGAATACTTATTCAAAGAATTCAATTTTATAACAATATTTATAAATATTGCTTTTTTATAGTAGACAATTATTATTTTACATAACTATATTTATACTGTCAACATAGTAAAATATTTTTTTTATAAAATACAATTTTCTTATATTGATTAAATTTAAATGCTCCTTTTATATTTATCTTTAACCCTGTTTATTTGGTATATTTATGTGCTAATATATGAATTATAGGATTAGGTAGATTGGGGTGAAAATTTATGAAAATAGATAGGCTGCTTTCCATAGTCATAATGCTGCTAAATCGAAAGAGAGTTACTGCAAAGGAACTGGCAGAGCACTTTGAAGTATCTATTAGAACTATACAAAGAGATATTGAATCTATTAATATGGCTGGAATTCCTATAGTTTCCTATAGGGGACAATATGGAGGATATGGACTATTGGAAAATTATAAAATAGATAAAAACTTTCTATCCCATTCTGAACATAGGCTTCTAGTCACAGCTTTAGAAGGGATAAACAAAGTCTATGAGGATAGAGACTTTGCAAGCATCATTGAAAAGCTTACTTATATTAAAAACATAAGCCAATCCATAGATGCATTCAGTAGTGATGATAGGATAATAATGGATTTCAGTCCCTGGTTTTTTCCTGAGGGTTTAAAATATAAGATTAATAATCTTAAGAAATCAATTTTAGAAAAAAACTTGATAGAATTTAGCTACATAGACCTAAATGGAAATACTACAAATCGAACCGTTGAGCCAGCCGTACTTGCATTAAAGTTAAGCCAATGGTACTTATATGGGTTTTGCAGATTAAGACAGGACTTTAGACTTTTTAAGATAACAAGAATAAGGAATTTGACCCTCACTAATGAAGAGTTTAAACGGAGAAAACATGATTATCCATTCAACTTTAGTTTCCCACAGGAACATGAGATTAAAATAAAGCTCAAGTTTGACCAAAGAGCATTGCATAATCTAGATAACTATTTTGAATTGGATAAATTAGACTTTAATGAAGACGGATACATTTACGCCATAGTAGAGTGTGCTGAATCTGAATGGGTATATAGTATGATTTTAAGCTTTGGAGACTCTGTTGAAATAATTGAACCTAAACATATTAGAAAAATTATTAAGGATCAAGCTAAAAAAGTTTTTGAAAAATATTAATTGCGACACAGGGTTGTCACATTACCTTTGTTATAATTTATTTACATAAAATAAAAAATATTTAGGAGGTATTCATTATGGATATTAAAATGTGTCAAAGCTGTGCTATGCCCCTTGAGGATGAGAAATTATTCGGAGATAATGAAAATGGGACTAAAAATGATGATTATTGTAACTACTGCTTTAAAAATGGAAAGTTTACTGGCAACGAGACCTTAGAGGAAATGATAGAAATCTGTGTTCCCCACATGGTGGAGCATGGTTTTGAAGAAAGCAAGGCGAGAGAAATGCTTAACGCCACTCTTCCCAAACTCAAAAGATGGTCTCAATAGTTAAAGGATAAATTATGGCTTAATATAACCTAATGGTTGTCTAGCTATGAAAAATCAATTGAGAAATTATCTAAGGGGGGTGAATTATTAATGAAAAAACTGTCAATCAACTCCTTTAATCGAGCATACCAAGTTATAGGTGAAAGTGCAAGACCCCTAGAAAAACGAATTCTTAAAGGGTATTTTGATAATATTGACAATGATATGGAGATATTAAATGAGCTGCAAAGATTTCAAAATGAAGATGGGGGCTTTGGTAATAGTCTAGAAGCCGACTTTAGACTCCCCTCATCTTCTCCCATGGCTACATCTATTGCCTTTGAACATTTAGTAAAATACGATAATAGGGAAGAGGCCCTCGATATGATTAAATCTGGGATAAAGTACCTTGAAAAAAACTTTATTCCCCATCGAAATGGATGGTTTGCAGTACCAAAGGATGTCAATAATTTTCCCCATGGCCCTTGGTGGCATTATATGGAAAAATCAGACATGACTCTTATTGATAATAATTGGGGAAATCCTACATCCCAAATAATTGGCTATTTATATAAGTACAGTACATTTGTTTCAAACCTAGATGTCCAAAAGCTTTTAGATTATGCCATAGATTATTTTGTCAATAAAAATGAATTTCAGTCAGAGCATGAGATATATTGTTATATAAAGCTATACGAATTCCTTCCTGACAATCTTAAGAATAAAATAGAAGGTAAACTAACCTTTGCAATCCAAAGTTTAGTATGCACCAAAAGGGATGAATGGGATAAATATACTCCCCAACCATTACACTTTGTTGAAGGGCCAAAATCCCATAGATTCGGCATTAGTAATAGGTTGTTAGAAGAAAATTTAGACTATCTAATTGATTCCATAGAATCCAATGGTAAAGTTAATCCTCCATGGAATTGGCATAATTTAAAGGCTATGATTGATCCCCATTGGGATTGGAATGCCTATGACGAGGAATGGGCAGGGGCCAAACAAGAATGGATTGGTGTCCTTACTCTAAATGCATTGATAACCCTGGATAGATTTAATAGGATAGAAAAACCTATATAAACTTTAAAGCATTACCTTATTGTAAATATTTCTACATTTAAATATTGAAAATGTAATCCTACCTATTCTAAATAGGTAAAATACAAAAAAGGGAATGTCTCACAATACATTCCCTTTGTCATGCTAATCTATCTATAAGTAAGCTCCTCAGTATATCCAAAATGAACGGTATTATCTGTCAAAGTAACTTTGTCCAGTTCAACTCTTATCCCTACAAAATCCCTTGGGTCACCTGGTAAATCCTTTAAATAAGGAAACTTCTCAATTATAAGGCCAAAGGCCCTTTGAGACTCCTCTTGTGTTTCGCCTATGTATGCCTTTCCAGTAGCCTTTATATATCTTAACTTAGACAATTCTTCCATAGAGTCACAATCATGATCAACTACTATGAATACGTTGTTATTAGCTTTAATCTCCTTTATCTTATCCGTTGTTTTTTGAGTAATAAAGTATAAAACCGATTCATCTTCACCCATGGCGTAATCTACACTTCTAGCCCTAGGCATACCCTCTTCATTAACTGTGCTGATATTCATTAGATTGTGATTTTTTAACACTTCCAAAACTTTTTCTTTAGCAGTCATTTATTGTCCTCCTTTATTCTTAATAAGTAGATTACATAATTCTATGTAAAGAATTTTCCTTTACTACTTATAAACAGTAAATATATGGGAAATATGTATGCTTTAAAATATAATTTCTTCTTTTTATATCACTCGTATTAGACCGGTCGTCTATATAATGTTATCATTTATATTTATTAAAGTCAAGGAAACTTTAGGCTTTAATATAGCTGATTTTAAAAAGTTTTTACAGTATAGTACACTTTAATTCTAGGACAAAGGACTTAAATAGGACTTTAGTCCCGTTCTTGCTAAGTTTTTGTTGGTTTTTATTGTATTTTGTTGATAACCTTTTCCCAAAATAGTAAAATTATATTAAATTGAATTGGGGAGTGTGTAGACTATGCTAAAAAAGAATTACTTTAAGTCATACCTAGATGTTTTACCAAGTCTTAAGGATTTGATTCAAGAAGATATTATGGTCTCCTTAACGGACAAATCAAAATTTATTGCATATTATCCTGGAGATAAGATGAAGATAGATTTAAAGGCTGGAACCCCTATACCCGAAGGAGACCCTCTCAGGAAAACGATTTCAAGCAATAGCATTATAAGTTCTGTAGTACCAAAGGAAGTATATGGTCTACCCTTTAAAAGCGTTACATATCCTATCAAAAACAACAAAGGAGAATGTATAGGAGCCGTAGGCTTTGCTAAAAGCCTAGAAAAAGAGTTTATAATTAGCACTTCTTTAGAAAGTCTTATTCAACAGATTACGGAAGCCAATGATAATATGCATAATACATCCCAGAAGATAGCAAACATATCGAATAGAACCCATGATATCTCCTCTGCTACAGAGGAAGCCTTCGCAAGCATCCAAGAGGTTACAACCAATTCACAAGTAGTCGATGAAATAGCTGAAAGAGCAAAGGAATTGAGCAGTAATGTAAGACAGGATGCAACAAAGGGTAGAGACTCTATCTACAATGTAGTTGAAGTAGTTAAAACCATCTCAGAATCCTCAAAGAAAACAGTGAGTCAGATAAAGGAGTTAAATGATTCAATTAATAAAATAGAAAATATGGTTTATCTAATAACTCAGCTATCGGAGCAAACAAATTTATTAGCCTTAAATGCCTCTATTGAAGCTGCAAGGGCTGGTGACCATGGTAGGGGCTTCGCCGTAGTAGCAAATGAAGTAGGCAACTTAGCTGAACAATCTAAATCTGCCACCGTTGAAATAGCTGAAACGGTAAAGTCTATACAGGATGAAATTAAGGGAGTGATGAAATCCGTTGATAATGCAGATTTAAAGGTATCAAAGGGCGTTAGTGTAGCTGAAAAAGCCGATGAAAATATTTCTTCAATTCTTGATAATATCACTAAAGTGGATTCTATAATTAGCGATGTTTCCCAAAAGTCGAAGCAACAATTGGAAATATCTCTTCAGATATCTTCGGCAATTGAAAGCCTAGCAAATTCTGCTGAAGATACGGCCTCCAATACCCAGTCCATAAGCTCCACTGTGGAAGAACAAATGAATGTACTTAAAAATTTTGAGTCGGAAATAAAGGATGCATCCCATAAAATAACTAGTATATGATAAGGGCCATTTACTAGAGAATTTTAGGACTTTCCACCTAATATATAAAACTGAAAGTGATATATCTTTCAGCTTTCTCAATCAATATTTCCATAAATGAATAAAAACTTATTTTTTGTCAATAATCAAAATAGCTACTCCCATACTCCCCAATTAACCAAGATAATATTTATATATTTTGCCTGGAGGGGTGGTCTATTGAACCTTAAATTTAGTATTGATATTACTATCAATGAATCTACTTTGCAAACAATATCAGCTATTATTAGTATAGCATGCAGTGTTTGGACCATTCACTCAAGACAAAATTTTTTAAAATACTTAGGATAAAACTTTAGGATACCTAGGATAAATTTTATCGGTTAATTGGATATATGGGAGCAGCTCCGTATTTGAACAAAATAACTAGGCTAACTGGTATTTCAATTATTATGCCTATTTCCATTATCACAAATAAACCTTCAGGACTACTCTAAGGGTTTTAAACTCTCATCACCCTTTAAGCTCAGAATAAATTGAACCAGTAATTCAATCTCATTTTCAATATCTGTTAAACTTGCAACTTCCGAAGGTGAATGCATATATCTAAGGGGTAAGGACACCAGGGCTACAGGTACACCCCTACCGCTAAACCTTATCTTATCGGCATCGGTTCCCGTTAATCTAGGGGTTAACTCATATTGAATAGGAATCTCCTTTTCTTCTGCTGCCCTTTCTAACAATTCATTTATTTTATTGTTAATTGGTGCTCCCTTTGATAAAATAGGTCCCTTTCCAAGCTTTACCCTTCCATACTTTTTATTATCTATTTCAGGATAGTCCGTTGCAAATGAAACATCACAGGCTATTGCCATAGTTGGCTCTATATTAGCACCTGCAAAATAGGCCCCGCCCATATTTGTTTCTTCATTTACTGTACTAACTCCATAAACAGCAACATTTACATCCTTTTCAGAAACTCTTCTTAAAACTTCAGCTACAATAAAGGCTCCCGTTCTGTTATCGAGGCCCCTTCCCACTAATTTATCATTATGTATGTATTCATAGCCTGTGTCATAGATAACATAATCGCCTACAGCCACGTGTTTCTCCATATCTTCTCTATCCCTGGCACCGCAATCTATATAGATATCTTCGATTTTAACTTCATCGGCAGCTCCACCATGATGTTGTGCCTTAACTCCCACAACACCCTTAATTACATCCCTTTTTCCCATGATTTTCACCCTCATACCTAGGGCCACCTTGGGACTTATGCTCCCTGACTTGGCAAGATACAAATATCCGCTGTCGTCGATGTAATTCACCATAAATGCTATTTCATCACAATGACCTGCCAACATAACCTTAAAGGGTTTATCCGGGTTAATGACCCCTATAACATTGCCTACCATATCAGTTTCCACTTTATCTGCAAAACCCTTTACATAGTCCATCCATTTCCTTTGTATTTCCACCTCGTTTCCCGATGGCGATGGTGTCAATAATAGCTCCTCTAAAAATTCCTTTGACTCTTTTCTCATATTTGATTCCCCCATATACAGCATAATATAACTTTATGATAACATAAATTCCAAAAAAATAAATAGTTACTGTATTATAAAACCACATTATAAATTCAGTCCCGGAATGTTTCAGAATGAGGGAATGAAATATAATAAAGGAGAGTCTGTTTTATTAACTAACTCTCCCTGTTGATTCTTACCTATCTATTTATCATCTTAGCATCTACCTGTGCAGGATAGCTTTCCCTTATGAAATCAGCATATACTTCTATCTCATCATCTACTTTAAAATCAGAATAATTACAGTTTAAAACCGTAGTGGCTAGAATATATACATGATATTTCATTCCGTCTTTACTTTCGGTAGATAACAGCATTTGTCCCGTATTATCCATTCTTCTAATATCTTTAACAATTAAATCTAGCTTTGAAGCCTCATTATAAAAATCAACTAAAATATTCCCATCTTCTTTCTCCACATATTCAACAATTACCTTTGCTCCTCTTTGTAAAAGTATAGATTTATCTGATCTAAATTTTAAGTCTCTACCCTCTGCTGTGATTGTAAATTTATCTTCATTAACTTCTTTTACAGTCCCTGAAGTCCTCAAAATTAATTCTCCTATGTCCCCTGTAATAGTATATCTTGTATCAAAATCCTTCAATTCATATTTACCTAGTTCAAATTCATCATAATTAACCTTTGTAACTCTAACAACCTCTCCCAAATAAAAATCCTTTGTTTTTTCTGCATCTATCTGAAAAGCTATAACCATATCTCCTACTAGCACATGAACGCCTTCTTCAGTAAAGTCCGTTATCTTTCCTAATCTTTCATAATCATCAGGGTTTTGAACTAAATCACACCTGCCTAATCCTTTTTCATCTTCATTTGCACCTTCTATAGTACTTACCCATCCCGCAAAAACAACTCCCAAAACTAATACTAGGGCTATCAAACTACTTTTTTTCATCTTCATCGCCTCCTATATTTATAGGACGATGGGTTTTGAAATATTGTTCCACACCTTGTATCCTATTCTATTAAATAGCTGGCCAGTAATTGAACCGTATTAACTAAAGCCTTTATATGGGTACGTTCCATAGAGTGAGAAGCGTGTACCCCTGGCCCTATTAATGCACCTGTGATATTATTTCCCCCCATAAGGGCCGCTGACACATCGGAGCCATAGTGTGGATAAATATCTACAGCATAGTCTATGTTATTGCTCTTAGCAAGTTCAATAAGCTTTGAAACTATATTGTAGTCATAGGGTCCCGTAGAATCCTTAGCACAAATTGAAACCTGTTTTTCATTGCAGCTTAAGTCTTCACCTATCGTACCCATGTCTATAGCTATTAGCTCATCAATATCTTTAGGGATAAAGGATGATCCATGACCAACTTCTTCATAGGTAGAAATGAAAATCTTTATATTATTCCTAGGAGTTAATCTATGGGATTTAAATAATTCAATCAGGGCAAAAAGGGAAGCCACTCCTGCCTTATCATCTAAGTGCCTTGATTTGATAAATCCGTTTTCCATCAGCACCGTTCTTGAATCAAAGGATATAAAATCTCCAGGTGCTATCCCTAGGGTTTCAACATCTTCCTTGGACTTTACCCACTCATCAATACGAATTTCCATATTGGCTTCTTCACGCTTTTGGTTCTTAGCTTCTGAGTAAGCATGGAGGGATGGCTGAGTTGTAAGGACAGTACCATCGTATACCTTTCCACCCCTAGTATATATTTTACAGTATTCCCCTTCAACAGTAGACATAAGATAATCTCCAATTGAAGTAAATCTAAGCATACCAGAGTCTTTTATGGACCTAACCATAGCTCCTAGGGTGTCCACATGGGCTGATAGGCCAATAGTATAATCTGAGGCTTTGCCAGGTATAGTAATGATTCCGCAGCCCTTTTTTGTTTCTTCAAAGTTATACCCTAAATCAGCAGCCTCCTCTTTAATTCTCTTCATTATCCTATGGCAAAAACCACTAGGACTTGGAGTGGTAAGGAGCATTTTTAATATGTCCTTAAGATAATCTCGATTAATTTTATATTCCATAGTTACCTCCCTTTAAACTTCTCTATACTTCTAGCTACCTTATTATATCAATAAACCTTTAGCTTGTAAGTAATTTCAAGGGTCTTTATAACTATTTTTTAAAATTTTCATATAATCTACATCTTTGATAAGATAAGTGTAGAGGGTATGAGTATCTAACCAAGTCCTCTAGTTACTTTTATTTGCAACTTTTTCTTATAATAAGCTCGGAGGGTATAATAACTTTTTTAGGAACTTCCCTATTTCTATTAATCCTTTCAAGTAATAATTCAACAGCCGTAATCCCCATGAATTCCGTATAAACTTTAATAGTACTAAGGGGAGGAACTACATACTTAGATGTTGGAATATCATTAAATCCTATGATACTTATATCCTTTGGAACATTTATCTTTGATTCATATAGGGCCTTGATAGCTCCAATAGCCATTGAATCATTGGCTACAAAAAAAGCTGTTGGTAATTTAGACCTTTTAATAGCTTCCTTCATTAAATTATAACCGTCCTCGAAAGTAAAATTGCCAAGATATATATAGTCTGAATTATAAATATTATTATTTTTAACAAACTCTATATATGTTATTTCCCGCTCATCCTCTATGGGCTCCCTGTTCTTACCAATATATTCCTTTCCT
Organism: Clostridia bacterium; assembly: GCA_022361035.1. GTDB lineage: Bacteria > Bacillota > Clostridia > Peptostreptococcales > Caminicellaceae > JAKSBP01. The sequence continues at coordinate 17,947 of JAKSBP010000213.1, read as the reverse complement.
CCTATATATCCTATTTTAGAATGTCCAAGACTCAATAAATATTTTAATGCTTGTAAAACAGTTACTTTAAAATCAGTCACAACCGAATCATATTTCCTATCATATGGAGAAAAGTCTACAAAAACAATCTTTTTTAAATATACTGAAATTTTATCAATGGCTTCCTTACTAAATTTTCCCACAGCTATAATTCCATCGAATTCACTTAAGTTGTTTATAAAATATTCCTCATCATCTTTGAAAATCATGATTATTTGAATTTTCCTACTAAAACATTCCTTCTCAATCCCTTTTCTAATTGACAGGTAATATGGGTCCCCTAATTCTTCTCTTTTAGAATACCAATATATAACCCCGACCTTTACTTTTTTATCAGTATTTCTATTTCTTTGTTTCAAGGTTTTATAATTCAATTCTTCTGCTACTTCAAAAATTCGCTTTCTTGTCTCATCGGTTACAGAAAGATTATTATCGAAATTCAATACCCTTGATACTGTAGCAAGGGAAAATCCAGATATATTTGCTATCTTTTTTAAAGTTGCCATAAGCTTCTTCCTTCCAAAGACCATTCTCCATTTTTTAATCTTTAATCCCCTTTAGCTTTCTGCCATAAAAGAAATTAAAGAATTCATAACCTTAGAGCTCTTCTTTATTTAATCCTCTAATTTTCTATTTTACCTAAAACAAGCTATTTTCTCTTCACATATTTTCTTGAATCAATTGCAACTGCCGTAATAATAATTAAGCCTTTGATAATAAACTGTAAATAGGGATTTACTCCTATGAAGGATAGACCATATGCAATAACTTGAAATATCAATACACCGGTCACTATGCCTGCTACACTTCCGATTCCACCGGAGAAGGACAAACCTCCTACTATACATGCCGATATTGCATCGAGTTCATACATATTACCGGTATTGTTTGTAGCACTTCCTATACGGGCTGCTTCTAGCGCTCCCCCCAATCCATAGAGAAAGCCTGCAAGGGTGTAAACCATTAATAGGTATTTAGTAACATTTACCCCCGATACAACGGCAGCTTCTTGGTTTCCTCCAATGGCAAAAATATTTTTCCCAAATTTCGTTTTATTCCACAATGTCCATATCACCAGGGTAACAGCGGCTGCATAGATTACAAGAAATGGAATTTTAAATCCTGCTATATCGAAGGAACCCTGGGCAAAATGTGTAAAATTGGGGTCTAGACCTCCAATTGGTTGTGCTCCATAGGGTGGACGATCAAAGTAGGTTGAATTAACACCATAAACTATAACCATCATTCCTAGGGTGGCTATAAAAGGATCCACCTTTAATTTAGAGACTACAAATCCATTAATCAGGCTAAAGAAGCCAGTTACAAGCATAACTAGCAAAATAGGAATAAAAATTGGTAAATGGGGTAAATCGGGGTACATCTTATAGGCATAGGTAGGTGACTGTAAAAGGGAAGCTGATATTACAGCCGCAAGCCCTACCTGACGACCTAAGGAAAGGTCAGTTCCCTTAGCAACAATAATCCCTCCAACTCCAAGGGCCATAATAACACGTGTGGATGCTTGAGATAAAATATTCCTAAAATTTCTTATTGATACAAAATCCGGGGAAACTGAGATAATAATCATAAGTAAACCAATAAGTACTAAAAATATTGCATTATTCATCATCCAATCTAACACAGCCTTTTTAGTTAAACCCTTAGGAGCTTTTACCTTTGCATCAATACCTTCTTTTAATTTATACATATCTATTCCTCCTAACTCTATAAGTACTTACTAGATAATCTTAAGATTTCTTCTTGATTTATTTTTTTAGTGTCTACAATCCCTGCTATTCTACCATTACTCATAACTAATATTCTATCGGCAATGCCCAATAATTCAGGCATTTCAGAAGATACCATAATGATTCCTTTTCCTCTGTTTGCTAGATGCAGCATTAATTGATATATTTCATATTTAGCTCCAACGTCAATACCACGGGTTGGTTCATCTAGGAGCAATACTTCGGGTTCAGTTAGTAACCAGCGTCCAACAATGACCTTCTGTTGATTTCCTCCCGACAGGGAATTGATTGATGTCTTGTGGGATGGGGTCTTTACCCTCATACTTTCAATAACCCAGTTGGTATCCTCAGCCATCTGTTTTTCATCTAGTAAACCAGTTCTTTTAACATATTTATCTATGTTAGCAATTATGGCATTAAAGCCCACATCTAAGACAGAAAAAATACCGGTAGCACGCCGTTCTTCTGTAACAAGGGCAAATCCATTTTTTATTGCAGCATGGGGATTTTTGTTGTGGATCTTTTCTCCATTTAAATATATACTTCCAGAACTTATATGCCTTGCACCAAAAATGGACTCGATAAGTTCTGTTCTCTTTGCTCCCACTAATCCTGCTACCCCTAGTATCTCACCCTTTCTCAGCTGAAAGGAAACATCCTTAATCGAAGGTTGATAGGTTGCCGTTAAATTGTTTACTTCTAGCATTACTTTACCAGGAACATTTGTCTTTGGAGGAAAACGATGGGTTAAATCTCGTCCTACCATTAAGTTTATAATTTCATCGGTAGTTATATGACGTATAGCTCTAGTCGCTATCCACTTACCATCACGCATTACTGTAACTTCATCAGCAATGTTTGAAATTTCTTCCATTTTATGAGAAATGTATATTATTCCTACCCCTCTGCTTTTAAGCTCCCTTATAATTTTAAATAGATGACTAACTTCTTTTTCCGTCAAGGATGATGTGGGTTCATCCATTACGATTATCTTAGAGTTATAGGAAACTGCCTTAGAGATTTCCACCATTTGGCTTTCTGATACGGGTAAATCCCCAACCTTTTTTCTCGGGTCTAAGGAAATATCTAGCTCTTTAAAAATCTTCAATGTATCATTATACATCTTTTCCTCATCTATAAAAGGTCCTCTTTTAGGAAAACGTCCTAGCCAAATATTATCCATTATCCTTGTTGTCTGAACTTGGTTCAATTCCTGATGCACCATTGAAACCCCACTGTCTAAAGCTTGTCTCGATGATTCAAAATTTACTTCTTTACCCTCTAGGATAATTTTACCTTCATCCTTATGGTAAATACCAAATAGGCATTTCATTAGGGTTGATTTACCGGCACCATTTTCTCCCATTAAAGCGTGAACACTTCCCCTGCGAACCTTTAAATTTACTTTGTCTAATGCCTTGACCCCAGGAAATTCCTTAGATATGTCTAGCATTTCTAATAAATATTTGCTTCTTATATCATTTATTCCAATACTCGCCATAAACAAGCCTTCTTTCTTATTTTTATATGCCCTTAGAGTTTTACTTAAGGAGATTCTATAGTCTAAAATAATATTTGAACTTTTAATATTAATAGAGATGCATATACATTTAGAATGCAACATGCATCTCCTTTGTTAAAATTTTTTATCAATACCCCTAAGTAGGACTCTTTTTAAGACTCCTACTATAGATACCTTTATTGTGCATAACAATCCTTTGCCTCTTGAATATTGTCTATTGTAATTGCCACGTAGGGTACACGAACGGCCTTTTTATCGTCAAGTTTCCATTCTGTTCCCTCTAATATATCTTTACCATTAGCTGCATTTAAAGCCAGGTCTAGAGCACCTTTACCTTGATTCCTTGCATCATTAAGTACACTGCCAACTAAAACTCCTTCTTCTATTTGTGTAAGTGCATCGGGAATTGCATCCACACCAACTACAGGCATAAATTTATCATCTTTAAAATATCCCTCTGCTTTTAATGAGTTGATTGCACCAAGGGCCATTGCATCGTTGTTAGAGATTATATATTCAATTTTATCTCCATGCTTGGCTAACCATGCATCCATTAGTTCCTTGCCCTTAGCACTGTCCCACATACCTGTTTGAAGTTCTAACTCTTCAACTTCTATTCCTTTTTCAATAATAGTCTCTATAACATATTTGGTACGAGCTTCAGCGTCGGGATGACCAGGTTCTCCCTTTAACATTACGTATTGTAGCTTTCCATCACCATTTCTATCCCAGTCAGGATTAGCTTTCCAGGTATCAGTCACTAATTCTCCTTGGATTATTCCTGCTTCCGCCGATGTAGTGCCCACATACCAGCATTTTTCATAGGAAGACATATCCTCACTACTTGGCTCTTTGTTAAAGAACACAATTGGTAAATCTGCCTCCTTTGCCTTAGATATGATTGTAGCTGCTGCTTGTGGGTCAACTAAATTGATGGCTAAGGACTTCACACCTTTAGAAATCATCATCTCAACCTGTTCATTTTGTTTAGCTTGGTCATTTTGGGAATCATTTAGAATTAAGTCTGCCTTACCTTCACCATGCTTTTCAATCGCACGGCGTACAAATGACATAAAGTTGTCATCAAATTTATAAACTGTTACACCGATTTTGGGAATTTCTTCACCATTTTCACCAACGGCTTCTTCCTCTGCAGTGCATGCTGCTAAAGTAAAAATTAGTAAAAATCCAACTAATAATAATGATAATTTTTTCATAATAAATAATCCTCCCCTTTAAATTAGTCCATATTTTTTAGAAATCGATTTCCTGCTACAATATAATTTTAGTAAATTTTTAGTAAAATGTCAATTTCTTTTTAACATTCTTGAAACTATAGGACTTGTTATTTTATAATTATTCCTATTTTTCCTTTCATATTCTTTGTTTTCCTTAATTTTTCATTGTCTCAAAAATATATTTTTTTATATTGTAGCTAAGGGGGCTAATTTAACTTTGAAATCCTCATAGAGTCAATATATAATATATTATGTAGGCCTTCATATCTTTCTTGTAGACTTAAGGCTCTACAGCTAGCTTTTATATATGATTAATTGAGGATTATTTAGAAAGGAAGCATAAGATGAGTATATTAACTGTAAAGAATTTAAGTCATGGGTTTGGAGACCGAGCAATTTTCAACGATGTCTCCTTTAGACTTCTAAAGGGTGAGCATATTGGCCTCATTGGAGCCAATGGTGAAGGCAAGTCTACTTTTATGAATATAATTACAAGGAAACTGGAACCCGATGAAGGAAAAATTGAATGGTCAAAGGGAGTTAGGGTTGGCTATCTAGATCAACATATTGTCCTTGAAAGGGGAATGACTATCTATGATGTATTGAAAGGTGCATTTAAATATCTTTTCAATCTTGAGACAAAAATGAATGAAATATGCGACGGTATGGCCAATGCATCCCCCGATGAGCTTGAAGAAATGCTTGAAGAGATGGGTACAATTCAGGATGTTTTAACAAATAATGATTTCTATATAATTGATTCCAAAATCGAAGAAATTAGCCGAGGCTTAGGAATAAAAGATATAGGTCTAGACAAAGATGTCCACGATCTAAGTGGAGGACAACGGACAAAGGTTTTACTTGCAAAGCTACTACTTGAAAAGCCTGATATTCTCCTCCTAGATGAGCCCACAAATTATCTGGACGAGGAACATATTGAGTGGCTGAAAAGGTACCTTAAAGAATATGAAAATGCCTTTATTCTCATTTCCCATGACATTCCATTTCTCAATAGTGTCATAAACCTTATATATCATATGGAAAATCAGGAGCTTAACCGATATGTGGGTGATTACGATAATTTCATGAGCATCTATGAAGCTAAGAAGCGACAAATAGAATCGGCATATAAAAGGCAGCAGCAGGAAATTGCTGAACTTGAGAATTTTGTTGCCAGAAATAAGGCAAGGGTCGCCACTAGGAACATGGCAATGTCAAGACAAAAAAAGCTTGATAAGATGGAGAGAATCGAGCTTGCTAGAGAAAAACCGAAGCCTGAATTTAACTTTAAGAAATCTAGAACTTCAGGGAAGCTGATTTTTGAAGCAAAAGGTTTGATTATAGGCTATGATGAGCCCCTTTCCAAACCCTTAAACCTACGAATGGAACGAGGTCAAAAAATCGCCCTTATAGGGGCTAATGGAATTGGAAAAACAACTCTCCTTAGAAGTATTTTAGGAGAAATCAAGGCTGTTTCAGGGGAAGTCGAACTTGGTGACTACCTCCATATAGGTTATTTTGAACAGGAAATCAAGGAATCCAACTATAATACTTGCATTGAGGAAGTATGGCAGGAGTTTCCCTCCTACACCCAATACGAAGTTCGAGCAGCCCTAGCAAAATGCGGCCTAACAACAAAGCATATAGAAAGTAAAGTGCTTGTACTAAGCGGTGGTGAACAAGCTAAGGTTCGTTTATGTAAACTCATCAACAGGGAAACCAATTTGCTTATTTTGGACGAGCCAACGAATCATCTAGATGTAGAGGCAAAGGAAGAACTTAAGGGTGCCCTCAAGGACTATAGTGGAAGTATTCTTTTAATATGCCATGAGCCAGAGTTCTATAGGGATGTGGCAACAGATATCTGGAACTTGGAGTCATGGACGACAAAGACAGTATAGAAAGGAATATGCTTTACAGGTAAAATTTACCTATGATTTAGTTATAAAACAATAGCTGCACTATCAAAATTTAAAGATAATCCCTTTTAAGCATTAATAAATTTTTTAAAGAAAACAATTAAAGCTCCTACATTTTTTCTTTAAAAATATTAGATTGCAAAAGGAAATGTCTAAAATTTTGATAGTGCTTACTTTAAAATTAATCCAAAATATAAGTTCTAAGCCTAAGATTCTTGAGATAGTTCCTTTGCTTTTATATTAGGGTCTTTTTTTATTTTTATTATCTTAGCAACGGACGTCACAATAATTATTCCCACCGATATAGCTCCACTTGTAAATACAGCTTCTGTTCCCAGTTTTACTGCTGTGTAAAACTCTTGATTTATAAGGTTCACCATAGAAAGATACATGGTATACCCTGGAACCAAGGGGACAATACCTGGAATAACAAAGGTAGTAACGGGCTTTTTATCTATCCTAGCAAATATCTCTCCCAAGACTCCAACAATAATAGAGGCAAGGAAAATTGAAAAAGACGAGGATAGGGTTAGGGCCTTAATATACATATATACTGTCCAACCAATGCCACCGGTTAAGCCTGCATAGAATATAGACCTCTTAGGCACATTAAATAAAATAGAAAAACCTACTGTAGAAATAAGGGCAAAAATAAAGTGTTTATAATATGGCACTAGAATACACCTCCAAACAAATGTACCCACAGTTTAAGGATAGTACCTACTCCAACGGCAATTGATATAGCTATTAAAACTGCTTCAGCTACTCTGGTAGCTCCTGCTATTAAATCTCCCGATATAAAATCCCTAAGTCCGTTAGTTAAAGCAACGCCGGGTACAAGGGGCATAATAGAGCCAACTATAATCATATCAATGCTTTCCCCAAAACCAATACTTTTTGATATGAGTGCCAAAAAGGAGATTAAAGCTCCACTGGTGGCCTTTGCAAGAAAGCTCGTATTGCTAAGCCTTTCTATTTTCCAATTTACCCTTATTGCAACCATTGAAATTAAAAACGCCAATATAAAATCAGTAAGACCTGCTCCGAATAAAAGGGAAAAAAAGGCGGAAGCAAGGCCTGTGAAAAAGGTTCTGGTATACTTTTCATATTTTCCTTTTTTATCTATCCTCCTAAGTTCCAACAGAGCATCCATTTCACTTATGTCATCCTTTATAAACTTTCTAGCAAAATTATTTACATCAGAAATTTTACTTAAGTTTATGGTTCTACTTTTTATTCTTTTAATAAAGCTTATTCCATCGAGCCTATCATCAGAGATAAATATACCCGTTGGAGTTACAAAGGAATTCACATGCTTTAATTCCTTTGATCTACACATTATATTTATAGTATCCTCGGTTCTATATGTCTCTGCTCCATTTTTCAGCATTATTTCTCCTGCATAAAGGGCTATTCTTAAGATTGATTTTTTCTTGTTTTCTGTCATCCCTACATCCTCACTTTTGACATATATTATTTATATCATATTTGACATATTGATTATACCACTTAACAAAATATAATATAAGCCCTTTTATCTTCTATAAAATATCGGCTTTATCTATAAATTCCTTAGTAATAAAAAAACAGAGTAGTCATTATCCAACCTTCAATTTTAAGTTTAGGACAAAGTTCCAGGCTATCAACAAACTTCCAATTTCTACATTACTGTTAAAATCTCAATTGCTGTATCTCGGCACGCTTTAAACTGGAAGCTTGTTAAAGCCTATTGTTTTGTTAACTTCGTTAACAATCTAGCTTAGATTAACTTTGTAGATTATCACAGTAAATATGCATTGCTTCTCTCATAAACCTAGCTAAACCCGATTTATACCCTTCAAAATATTCAGTAAATCGTCCATCATTTACATATAGGTCACCAAGACCCCTAAATATTTCAAGGGAACATTCATAGAAGTTATCAGTAATAAGTTGTCTAAATCTACCTATCTCCCTTTGCACTCGGCTATCTGCTGGGCCATTATCCATGGCTTCCATAATATTTTTATATATTTGGCCCATCTGTACTTTTATTAGTGCCCAATCATGCTTTGTATAGGTTGAGGTTTTTCTTTCACATTCCTCCACAATTTCTCTATCGTATTTCTCCCTTACCTCCTGTCCATACTTTTCCTTATGCTTCTCTATTTCTGACATATCAAAGCCTTCAAACATCTCTTCTTTACTCATTGCTACTCCTCCTTCAATCCAGTTAATCGTTCTTTCTACCGTATCAATTATCTTTTCTAACCTTTCTCTTTTCTTTATCAAAACTTCCCTTTGGGCCATTAGTGCTTGATTTCTATCGAAATTAGGACTGTCTAAAATTTTCTTAATTTCTTTGAGATTAAAGCCAAGCTCCTTAAAAAATAGGATTTGCTGAAGCCTTTCCAGGTTATCCTGGGAGTAAAGTCTATATCCTGCTAAACTCACAGATTCAGGCTTAAGCAGCCCAATTTGGTCATAGTGATGAAGGGTTCTTACACTTATCCCAACCATTTCTGCCACTTCCTTCACTTTGTAGGCCAATAGCATCACCTCCCCATAGCTCCATAATAATCTATAACGTAAGGTTAGGGTCAACCATAAAGTATAAAATAATTCTATAGAAAAACAAGTAAATTTTTCCATTATTAAGTGTTCAGCTTCAAGTAAAAAAACAGTCGACTTTAATGTTAATTAAAGTCGACTGTTTAATAGGAATCTCAACCTTGAGTTATCCTCAATTGGATTGAATCCTGCTTCTATTTAGTTTAAACAAAGTAACTAAATTGCCAAACATAAAGACGGGCATTAACAATAATATGCTATTTATACTATAGTTAACCGATACATATGCACCAAGCATTGGAGAAACCATCCATCCTAAGCTTCCCACTAGACCTTGAAAACCAAAAAGCTCTCCCCGTCTTTCTGAGGGTATACTCTCAGCAGTTGTCGAAGTAATAATCGGTTCGATTCCTCCTAAAAAGAAGAATAGAATACCGTATAATATTATAAATATATTTAATGAACTTGCAAGCCCCAGAGTTAATGATACTAGGAAGCTTATAAGTATGAGGGTCATTGCAAGTTTAAGCTTATCTAACTTGTCTCCTAAACGGCTTATGGTTAGTCCAGCTAAAGCCGTTGCTAATCCCGCTGCTCCATTAATCATTCCAGTAAATTTGGCTGCTCCCTCTGTACTATTTAGATTGGATTGAACAAAAAGGGCAATATATGGTGAAAACACTGATCTGGTAACCCTATGTAAAAATAAAACCACCAATAGGGATAATATCATAGGAGTAAAAAGTTTAACACTATCTGCACCATCCTCATCCTCTTCAGATATCTCTTCTTTTTTAACCAGGGTAGATTTTTTCTCAACCAACAGGAATAAGGCAAGGAAAAAACCTATAAGCATTAGTCCAGAACCGGCGAAAAAGCTGAATCGATAGCCAAAGTTTTCGGCAAACAATCCCCCTAATAGGGGCCCTATTGAAAAGCCTATGAAATTAGAAGAGGACATAAAACCAAGGGCATAGGACAGCCTATTCTTAGGGGTATTTGCCGCCACAAAAGTAGTAGCTGCAGTAATGGTCCCCGTAAACAAGCCCTGACAGGCCCTTAAAATAACAAGCTGCCAAACACTTGTTACAATACCCATTCCTCCGATTACTATAGCAGCAGCCAACATTGCCCTCAGTATCATGAGCTTTCTGCCCCATTTGTCGGCTAATCTTCCCCAAATAGGGGCCATAATAGCCATGGTAACGGCTGGTGCAGTACTGAGTATACCCGTAAAAAGCTTAATCTGATTAGGGTCAGTTACTCCCATCTCTTGAATATAAAATGAAATAAAGGGTATACCCAAACCGAAGCTTGTAAGGGAAATAATTTGTGTGACCCAAAGTGTATAAAGATTTATTTTCCATCTCTCCATAAAATCACACCTTTTTTGTTTTTCTTTTCATACATAATAATAACACATTTGAAAAGGAAAAAAAGCTTAATCCAACTATTATTCCCTTCAAAGCTTCCATATAGGATTTAGGGCCTACCATTATTCTATCACGTATCATTATTTAGGACTATTTAAGCTTTAATTTAGCTAAGGCGTCTGCAAGGGCAGTGTTAAATGGTTCATTACTGGCCTTTTTTTGTTCCTTAAGATATTTTGTAACATCTTTTTTGGAACCTTTATCCTTGTCCTGAGACCTTCTTTGTTTGAAGGCTGAAAGCTTTTCTTTATAGCCACAGCCACATACAAATATTTGGCCTTCACCTTGTCCGTGGATATCCATTTTCTTATGACAATTTGGGCACCTGGCATTTGTTTTTTTACTTAGGCCCTTTTTATATCCACATTCTCTATCCTGACAAACTAAGATTTTACCCTTTTTCCCCTTTACTTCCAATAAGTATTTTCCACATTCAGGACATTTACTTCTAGTAAGGTTATCGTGCTTAAAAGTCTCCTTGCTATTTTTAATATCCTCTACAATAACTCTTGTATACTTTTTCATTTCATTTACAAATGAGGTTTTACTTAGCTTCCCCTTAGCGATAGCTTCTAGCTTTTGTTCCCATCTAGCTGTTAGGGCTGGAGATTTTAAGTCCTTTGGAGCCAATTTAAGGAGCTGTCTTCCCTTGGAAGTAATAAATATATCCTTTCCCCTCTTTTCAAGCAAGTAGTTGTTAAATAGCTTTTCAATAATATCGGCCCTTGTGGCAACCGTTCCTATTCCTCCACTTTCACCAATCGTCTTAATTAAATCCCTATTTTCCCCTGACATATACTTTGCCGGGTTTTCCATAACCGAAAGCAGGGTTCCTTCATTGAAAGGGGCTGGGGGCTTAGTTTCTCCTTTAGTCCTTGAAAGGGTGGATATCTTTAAGGTATCTCCCTTATTTACATTAGGTAATATTTGTTGTGAGGCTTCGTCCTCTAAATCATCATAAAGGTTATTTCTATAAATTTCCTTCCAACCTTGACTGATAACTTTTCTCCCCTTGGCTATAAAAATTTCTTCTCCTATTTTAGCCTTTAATGTCATCTCCTCATACTCAAAGGGAGGATATAGAAGGGCTAAGAACCGTTTAACAACTAAATCATATACTTTTCTCTCCCTATCACTTAAGGAAGTCAGTATAGGCGATTCTTCCGTTGGTATAATTGCATGATGATCTGAAACCTTGCTATTATCCACGAAAGATTTATTTGCTCTTATTGGACTTTTTAGGACTTTGAAAGACATTGAGGAGTAAGGTCCAACTCCACAGGCCTTAACTCTATCCCTTAGTGTATCTACTATATCCTCAGAAATATATCTGGAATCAGTCCTAGGATAGGTTAAAACCTTATGGCTCTCATAAAGACTTTGCATAATAGAAAGGGTTTCCTTAGCAGAGTAATTAAAAATTTTATTTGCATCTCTTTGAAGCTCTGTCAAATCATATAGCCTAGGAGCAAACTTTCTTTTATGGGTCTTGTTTATCTCAAAAACCTCAGCATTTCTCCCCTTAATAGCCTCTAATATTTTATCAATTTTATCCCTATTAAAGGTCTTAATATCCTTGGCCTTTCCATCCTGCCATGTTAGTTTAAGGTCCTTAGATACAGCAGTAATACCATAGAAAGTCCTTGGTTTAAAATTTTTAATTTCTTCCTCTCTAGCCTCAATAATGGCTAAAGTAGGAGTTTGAACTCTCCCGCAGGAAAGCTGAGCATTATACCTACAGGTTAGGGCACGGGTGGCATTAATACCCACAATCCAGTCAGCCTCAGCCCGGGTAACAGCAGATGCATAAAGATTTTCATATTCCTTACCATCCCTTAGATTTTTAAAACCCTCCTTAATGGCCCTATCTGTAACAGAAGAAATCCAAAGACGTTTAATCGGTTTTTTTGCACCAACCTTTTCTATAATCCATCTTCCAACCAATTCTCCTTCCCGTCCCGCATCGGTGGCAATGACAATCTCACTGACATCCTTTCTAAGGATTTGTCTTTTAACGGTATTAAATTGTTGTCCACTTTTCTTTATTACGACAAGTTTTAAGCTGGATGGCAGCATAGGCAAATCTTCAATTCTCCATGAGGAATATTTTTTATTATAGACCTCGGGATCAGCCAATGTAACCAGATGGCCTAAAGCCCAGGTAACTATATACTTTTTACCCTCTGAATACCCCTTATCTTTTTTACTGCAGTTTAAAACTCTAGCCAACTCCCTTCCCACCGAAGGTTTTTCAGCTAATACCAATGTCTTACTCATGATAACATCCTTTCAAAGTAAATATAATCATCGATAACCGATGGAATTAATACACATTACAAAGTAATTTCCTGCACTATTTTTATTATATGTCAAAAAGCTTGGAAACTACAAGAAAAGTATTTAGAGATAATACCAGTAAAGTTCTAGGGAAGCCAAAAGCATAGTCATTTACATACTCTATTGAGCAGAAAGGAAGGGACTGTCTCATAAAACCATCTTATAAATTCAGCCCATAGGTGTTTCAGAATGAATGAAGCTTATGGTTTTGAAATTTCAATTGATAAGAGAAATCCTCCTTAGTCCAAATTGAAGTATTGGTAAGGAGGATTTCTCTTTATTTTATTAATTACTTATATTCGTTGTCTACTTCGAGGTCATCTTTACTTTCATCATAGTTGTATCTTGCTGTTCTCTCTTCTTCTGAATCTTCTACATATACTCTTACATCCTTATTAAAGTTATTGGCTACTTCCTTTGCGATCTCCTCTATAAAGTCTTTAAATTTACTCTTATTTCTATCTTCCCAAGCAGAAGAGGTTCTTTTAAAGTTTTGACCAGTCATTTCTACTTTTATATGACTACTCTTTTCTCTCAGCTTATATTTAAATTCTAAATCTTTATCTCCTTTTATATACTCATCATACTCATCCTCAAGCTTTTCCTCTAGCTCATCAATGCTCAAGCTTCCACCGTTCTCTTCTATTGTTCTCAGGTTTTTTCTACTTTCATCATACTCATACCTTGCGGCTGTTTCATCATCTTCATCCTTCACACGTATTTCAATATCCTTTTCATACTTCTCGGCCAAATATTCTGCCATTTCCTCTACAAAATCTCTAAAATCTCCTTGACCCCTATCTTCCCATTCCGATGAATCTACTTTAAAATTGCTGCCATTCATGGATACAGTTACTTCCCTTGAGGATTCTCTCAAATCATAATCAAATTTTAAATCTTCGTCACCATCGGTATATTCTCCATACTCGTCATTAAGCTTATCTAGAACATCATCGTAGTCACCTTCTCCGTATTCATCCAATGTTTCAAACTCTCTTTCGTCTTCATCATATTTATATTCCCCAGTTTCCTTATTATCTTCGTCTTCTAAATATATTCTAACATCTTCATCTAATTCCTTTGCTACATACTTAGCAACGTCCTCTACAAAGTCTTTAAAATCACCTATATCTCTATCTTTCCACTCTGAAGAACTTCTCTTAAAGTTTTGACCCTTCATTTTTACAGTTACATACCTTGAGGATTCCTCTTTTAGCTCATACTTAAATTCTAAATCATCTCTATCCTCTGTATACTTTTCATATCTATCATTAAGTTCGTCCTCTACCTCTTCGTAATCCTCATTTTCACCGTATTGACTATCTACTTCAAATTCATCCTTACTTTCATCATATTCATATTTTCCAGTTTCTTCCCCTTCTTCATCGTCTAAAAATATCCTGACATCTTTATCTAATGCTTCCGCTACATACTCGGCAATTTCCTTTACAAACTTTTCAAATTCATCGCTATCCCTATCTTCCCACTCTGAAGAGTCCCTTTCAAAGTCACCCTCCATATCTACCTTTACATATCTTGAGGTATCATCTACCTCAAATGTAAATTCTAAATCCTTTCTGCCACCAGTATATTCATCATAATCTCTATTAAGCTTATCTTCTACTTCTTCTTCACTACTATCATTATTATCTTCACCATATTCGTAGATTGTGTCAAATTCATCTTTACCTTTATCGTATTCGTATTCTCCAGTCCTTCTATCCTCTTCATCCTCTAGATATATTTTAACATCTTCCCTGGTCTCATCTGCTACATATTCCATCATTTCCCTTATAAAAGTCCTGAATTTGCTTCTACTTCTATCTTCCCACTCGGAGGATTTCCTTGTGAAGTTCTCACCCTTCATTTCTATCTTAATATAACGCGATTCTTCCTTTACGTTATAGTCAAAGTCTAAATCTTCCTTACCGTCTTTATATTCGTCAAAATGATCATTAAGTTTATCTTCTATATTATCCTTATCACCGCTATCATATTCCCAAATTGTATTAAGCCTTCCTCTACTCTCATCGTATTCGTAGGTTCCAGTTTTTTCATTATCTCTATCCTCTAAATCTATCTTAACATCTTTATCGAATTTCTTTGCCACATGCTCTGCAATGTCCTCTACAAAATCTTCAAATTTACTCTCATTCCTATCCTTCCAATCGTCAGAGGTCATTCTAAAATTCTTACCCTTCATGCTTACTGTTACATTGGCTGATACTTTCCTTAAACTATAGGTGAATTCTAAATCTTCCTCGCCCTCTTTATATTCTCCATACTCATCGTGAAGCTCATCTTCTACCCTTTTTACATCTTGGTCTTCACCATATTGGTAGATTACGTCAAAATCATCTTTGCTTTCATCGTACTCGTACTTTCCAGTTTCCCTTCCATTTTCATCATTTAAATATATCTTTACATCTTTATTTTTATTCTCCGCTACATACTTTGCAATGAACTCCACAAATTCTTCAAACTTATCGTCATTCCTATCTTTCCAATCGGAAGAAGTTCTTCTGAAGTTTTCACCCTTCATTTCTATCTCTACAGCATTAGATAGGGTCTTTAACTCATATTTAAACTCTAGCTTTTCCTTACCTCCTGTGTACTCATCACAATGCTCATTAAGCTCCTCTTCTACATCGCCACCTTGGCTTCCTTGGTATTCGTCTACTACTTTAAACTCCCTTTTATCGGGATCATATTTATATTTTCCAGCCCTTACACCATCTCTATCTTCACCGTACACATATAATAAAACCTTTTCTCTAGCAGTATGGCCTATATATTCTGCAACATCTTCTACGAAGCCCTGAAAGCTATCTACATTTCTATCATCCCAATCGGAAGAGGTCCTTTTAAAATTCTGACCATTCATTTTTACTCTTATAAAGCTTGGAAAGCCTCTTAAATCATATTTAAACTCTAACTTTTTTTCACCTTTTGTATACTCTTCGTAATTATCGTCAAGGTACCTTTCTATATCCTTAATACTTTTCCCATTTGAAGCATATAATCTTTCATAGTTTAGAATATTAAATCCTTCATCATCGAAGTCGAAAGTGTCCATAGTACTATCTAAAGAAACATCTAATTCTAAATTCCCTAAAATATCTTTTTGATTATCATATTCCTGACCAAATGATGCACTGAATCCTATTGAAGCAATTAAAATTAAAATAGTAATAATACTTGCAAAAATTCTTTTTCCTTGAATCCTCAACTTAATTCCTCCTTAATATATTACATACATTTTTAATATTCAAAGATACTCGCCCTTAAAGCTTAGTAAGTTTTTCAAAGAAATGAATAGAACTGATACACTTTTCCTTGAAAATACTAAATTAGACTATTGTGCTGTTTTCTAAGATAAGGAACTTACATATTTCCTTTTTATTCTTTAAATAAACCTGTTTTTATATAGAAGAAATTCCATAATGCATGGGATATAACCATTAGGATTTTAAAATTATAGATTATAGTTAATTTTTTAACAATATAATTATGTAATTTTCTTTCTATAATTAAAAAATAAAACAAGTTTATTAAAGTCAACCAAAGGAATTATTAAACTTCCTTAAATACTTCTATACTTACAATATATACCTTAATAGCCCAAAGGGTTAATTTATAAAAGCAAATATCTATAACATAGAATTCCCTTGATGATAAACTTAAATAAACTATAATACTCCCACAATTCCTGTTTCTTTATCTTTAAGAAAAAATTTTTATTTGAATTATACTCCTTGAATCATTTCCTATGTAAAAAATATTTCCCATTAATCCCCCCTAAATCCTCTTTTTTATAGATTTTTAAGACTCCCACTTTGTAAGTGAGTATTTTGATATGCTCTTTTAGATGAGTAGAATCTCCTATTTAAATTTCAAGAACTAACATTTATCAAAGGAGTCCACCCACTCCCTTAATTATATCATCAATTTCAGTTCCAGAATTCTTAAAGTTTACTTAATTTCTGAATAATATACTACCTTTTAACATACACTTAAAGATACATTTTCCAATATATTTTAAATATTTAAAAATATTAAAGACACTATAATAAATCCTACTGCTATGTACTGTTTCCTAGTCAATTTCTCTTTAAAGAATACTATATTGACAATATTTACAAATAATATTGTCCCTGTACTAAAAATAGGGAAGGCTACCGAGGCCTTTATATCACTTAGAGACCTTATTAGAAAGTATGAAGTAAACTGATTGGGTATGCCCACAACTAATCCAATCATAATATCCATAGCTTTAACTCTTCTATTCCTAATTAAAAGCATTAAGCTGCTAGCAACGAGAGCAGCAGCAAATATGTAAAAAATAAATAACTCCTTGTACTCAGCTTGACCAAAGCTTTGATACACTTTAGAATTAAAGCTACCTAAACCCCCTATAATAAATAGTAGTAGTAAATCTATTTTTATACTCTTTAAGGTATCTTTTTTCATGGAAAGATTGATAATCAATATTCCTATCACCGCCAAGCATATTCCAAAAACTTGAAGAACCCCTGGTATTTCTTTAAAGAAAAGTATTGAAAGTAGGGTAGGTATCAGAATCCCCAGTTTCATAAAGGTAGCTGAAAGGGCTGCTCCATTTTTATTTACACTGTATTGATACAGCCAGAAGCTTGAAAAATAAAGGATTCCCGTAATGCTCCCTAGGATAAAGGCCCATGCGGCAGAAGCTTCACTGGAAAACATATTTCCCCCTAAAAGAACCCCATTGACCTCACTGTAAAAAAAATGGAACCAATTACTATCAAATATTTTTTTAGATGGCAATAATAAAAAACTTATTATAGATGCATTTATATAGTTAAAGGTGGTAATAGCTAGTCTATTAGACTGCTTTTCCTCTGAAAATTTGAATATAACTGCTATCATACCGCTAGATATAACTGCCAGTAATAGAAATATCATTTTTCTTCATCCCCACTAAAATTTATTAAATGAACAAGTTGCATAATTATTATTTTAAAAAACTTACTATAGATGAGTGGTAGAGAAAGTTAACTTACTACAGCAGCCACTGAGAATCCTTTAGGCTCATGCAATAAATCTGTTTTTAAATAGGTAATAGAAGGTAAAACAGATTTATAAAAGAGCCTCTGATGAAGATTTATAAGGAAGACTCTTT